>CAZNIX010000007.1:0-31164 GCA_964573125.1 uncultured Thermoanaerobaculia bacterium | reverse complement strand
GCGACCTCGCCGGCCGCGCCCCGGCGCCGGGACGGCTGGCGGTGCTCGCCGACCCGGTGTTCGACGCCGACGACCCGCGGGTGGCGCGGCGCGACCGCCAGGCCGCGGCCGGCGAGGACGGCGGAGGGCGGCGCGGTGAGAGCTACCGCCGGCTGCGCTTTTCGCGCCGCGAAGGGGACGAGATCGCCGCGCTGGTCCCGGCCGCCGAGCGGCTGACAGCGTTCGATTTCGAGGCCTCCCGCCAGGTCGCCACCGACGGTCTGCTGGCGGGCTACCGGATGGTCCACTTCGCGACCCACGGCGTGCTCCACGCCGAGTATCCGGCGCTCTCCGGGCTGGTGCTGTCGCTGGTCGACGAGCGCGGCGAGCCGCGCGAGGGCTTCCTGCGCCTGCACGACATCTACGGCCTCGAGCTGCGCGCCGACCTGGTGACGCTGTCGGCGTGCGAGACCGCGCTCGGGCGCGAGATCCGCGGCGAAGGGCTGGTCGGCCTCGCGCGCGGCTTCATGTACGCCGGCGCGGCGCGGGTGGTGGCCAGCCTGTGGAGCGTCCAGGACCGCGCCACCGCCGAGACCATGCGCGGCTTCTACCAGGCGATGCTCGAGCGGGGCCTGCCCCCCGCGGCGGCGCTGCGCGAGGCCCAGCTCGCGATGTCCCGGCAGGAGCGCTGGGCGGCAGCCTATTTCTGGGCGCCGTTCGTCCTCCACGGCGAATGGCGCTGATCCGATGACCGACCCCGGCGCCCACTCCGGGCGCAGCCACGGGGTCCTTCGAAGGGAGGATGAGAGACCATGCGCGTCAACAACCAATCCGGCGGCCCCACGACCTGGAACCAAGGCGGCTCTAATCCCCAGCCGGGGGAAGCGGTCCCCCCGGACCAGCAAGGCTACCTCGCAGCGGGGCAGGAGACCCCCGAGTTCCCGCCCAGCGGCGACCCTCCGTACTGGGTGAAGTTCACCGGCGAAGGCCATGAGGTCACCTCGTGCAAGTTCTCCAATCCCGATGCCGTCGTGACGCTCAACAAGAACTGGACGGTGAGCGTGTCGACCGGCTGCGACTGAGTCGTTCGAGGGGGCTGCGCCCCTCTCCCCGCGCGAGTGAATCGCGCAGGCTGTACTTTCTCGAGGGGGCCGCGCCCCCCTCCCTGCGCGAGTGAATCGCGCGGGTCCTCTCCCCTGTCTCGGCGGCGCGGCGCGCCGCCGAGCGCCCCGTCGGGGCGCGGGGGCGAGCCGGTCGGCCAGGCAGGGACCGGTCCGCCGACGCCGCCTTTTTCAGCCCGCGCGAAATACTTCGCCCCCTGCGGTCACCTCTGTCTAAACCGTCCGACCCGTGGCACCGTATCCAGCCGGCATGGGCGGAGCAGAGCGATGATCCAGGCGGCACGGCAAGAGCGACCAGGCGGCGCGGAGGTCACCCTCCTGATCGCCGACTCGCCGCGCGAGACGGCGGCGGCGCCGGCGAGCGGCCAGCCGCTGACCGAGCGCCTGCTCGGCCGCCGGCGCCCGGGGCGCGCGCCGGCCGAGCCCGATCCGCCGTTCGCGCTCTGGCAGCGCTACCTCGAGGTCGAGCTGATCGGCGAGGGCGGCATGGGGCGGGTGTTCCGCGCCTACGACCCCGCGCTCGACCGCCGGGTGGCGCTCAAGTTCCCGCGCCACGGCGAGCCCGGCCACGGCGGCCGCACGCTCTACGAGGCGCGGCTCCAGGCGCGGGTCGAGGGCGAGCACGTGCCCAAGGTCTACGAGGTCGGCGAGCTGGCCGGGCACGCCTACTTCGCGATGCAGCTCGTCGACGGCCCCTCGCTCAAGGAGGCGCGCGCGCGCCTCCCCTACGACGAGCGGCTGACCGTCGCCCTCCGCCTGTGCGACGCGCTCGAGGAGGTCCACGCCCGCGGGCTCGTCCACCGCGACGTCAACCCGCGCAACATCCTGCTCGCGCCCCGCCCGGACGGCTCCTGGTGGCCCTACCTGGTCGATTTCGGGATCGCCCACGAGCTGCCCCACCCGAGCCGGCCGGTCGACCCGGTGGTGGTCGGCACCGCCCCCTACATGGCGCCCGAGCAGGCGCTGGGCAAGATCTTCCAGATCGACCGCCGCACCGACGTCTACAGCCTGGGCGCGACGCTCTACGAGCTGTTCTCCGGCCAGCGCCCGTTCGCCGGCGAGTCGTCGGAGAAGCTGATCCTGCGCACCCTCCAGGAGGAGCCGGTGCCGCTGACCGCGGTCGCCCCGAACCTGCCGGCGGCGCTCGGCGAGGCGGTCGGCCGCTGCCTCGAGAAGGACCCTGCGGACCGCTTCCCCTCCGCCCGCGCGGCGGCCGCGGCGCTGGCGGCCTGTCGCCGTCCGGCCTGACCTGGCCTCGTCCCCGACTTTTTGAGTGGGCCAAACGGCCGGCCGAGAATCTGCTAGCGTTGCGCCGGTATGCCGGGTGAAATCGGGACGATCCCCCGGGTCGAGACGGGCAGCCGGGCCGCCGGGACCGGCGAGCTGGAGGCGGTGCACCGGATCATCGACGAGAAGCTCCTGCGCATCGCGTTCCAGCCGATCCTCGACCTCCACACCCGCAAGCTCTTCGCCTACGAGGCGCTCGCGCGCAGCCCGCTGCCGATCTTCGAGTCGCCGCCCCAGCTCTACCAGGCGGCGATCCGCGCCGGGCGGGTCGGCGAGATGGGGCGCCTGCACCGCACCCAGGCGATCCGCGCCTGCCCGAACTGGCCGCTGTTTCTCAACATCAACCCGAACGAGCTGGACCACGGCTACCTGGTGCGCCCGGACGACCCGATCTTCTGGCACCGCCAGCCGGTCTACGTCGAGATCACCGAGTCGGCGCCGCTGCTCTACTTCGAGCAGTGCCACGCCGTGCTCGCCGAGATCCGCAAGAAAGGCGTGCACATCGCGGTCGACGATTTCGGCGCCGGCTACTCGAACCTGCGCTACATCTCCGACTTGACGCCGGACATCGTGAAGTTCGACCGCCAGCTCGTGGCCGGGATCAAGGAGGGCTCGCGGCTCTACCGGCTGATGCGCTCGCTGGTCCGGCTGTGCAAGGAGATGGGCTCCAAGGTGGTCGCCGAGGGGATCGAGACCGTCGACGAGCTGGCCGCGGTCGAGACTGCCCGCGTCGATTTCGCCCAGGGCTATCTGCTCGCCCGCCCGGGATTGCCGCTCCCGATCCCGCAATGGCCGGCCGCGCTATAGCGGCCGGAACCCGGGCTCACTCCCCGCCGACGATGCCGCCCTCGGTCATCGCCCAGGGGTCGAGGATGCGGTCGAGCTCGTCGTCGGGCAGGACCTGCTTCGCGCGCGCCACCTCGCGCACGGTGCGGCCGGTGGCGGCGGCCTCCTTGGCGATCGCGGCGGCGGCGTCGTAGCCGATCCTGGGCGCGAGCGAGGTGACCAGGGCGAAGGACATCTCGACCAGCTCGGCGGCGCGCTCGCGGCGCGGCCGGATGCCGTCGATCGCGCGCTCGGCGAGGAGGCGCGCCGCGGCGGCGAGGATCTCGATCGACTGCAGGAGGTCGTAGGCGAGCACCGGCATCATCACGTTCAGCTCGAAGACCCCGCTCATGCCGGCGAGCGCGATCGTCGCGTCGTTGCCCACCACCTGGGCGCACGCCATCAGCACCGACTCCGGGATCACCGGGTTGACCTTGCCGGGCATGATCGAGCTGCCCGGTTGGAGGCTCGGGATCTCGATCTCGCCGATGCCGCAGCGCGGCCCCGAGGCGAGCCAGCGGACGTCGTTCGCGACCTTGGTCAGCGACACAGCGATCGTCTTGAGCGCGCCCGAGGTCTCGACGCAGGCGTCCTTGGCGGCGAGCGCCTCGAACTTGTTCGGCGCCGGCACGAACGGGTGGCCGGTCGCCTCGGCGAGGCGCGCGATCACCCGGTCGGCGAAGCCGGGCGGGGCGTTGAGCCCGGTGCCGACCGCGGTGCCGCCGAGCGCCAGCTCGGCCAGCCGGGGCTTGACCGCAGCGAGCCGGGCGAGGCCGTTTGCGACCTGCTGCGCGTAGCCCGAAAACTCCTGCCCCAGCCGCACCGGCACCGCGTCCTGGAGGTGGGTGCGGCCGATCTTGACCACGTCGTCCAGCTCGGCGGCCTTCCTGCGCAGGCTCCCGGCGAGGGTCTCGAGCGCCGGCTCGAGGTCCTCGGCGACCGCGCCGTAGGCGGCGACGTGGATCGCGGTCGGGATGGCGTCGTTCGACGACTGCGAGGCGTTGACGTGGTCGTTCGGGTGCACCGGGCTCTTCGACCCGACCGCGCCGCCGAGGATCTCGATCGCCCGGTTCGCGATCACCTCGTTGGCGTTCATGTTCGTCGAGGTGCCCGAGCCGGTCTGGAAGATATCGAGCGGGAAGTCGCGGTCGCGCTCGCCGGCGATCACCTCGTCGGCGGCCCGGACGATCGCGTCGGCGAGCCGCCGCTCGACGATCCCCAGCTCGGCGTTGACCACCGCCGCCTCGCGCTTGATCCGCGCGAGCGAGGCGATGAACCGGCGCGGGAACACCAGCCCGCTGACCGGGAAGTTGCGCCGCGCCCGCTCGGTCTGGGCGCCGTAGTAGCGGTCCGCGGGCACCTCGATCTCGCCCAGGCTGTCGCGCTCGGTTCGGGTCTCGGTCATGGTGAGCGTCCTCCTGGGCCGATGATCTCACGGCCTGCCACGGCCGAGCGTCCAGCCGCCCGCGACCAGGCTACGGCTTGTAGCTCGAGGTGACGGTGATGGCGTTCCGCCCTTCGGAGAACTGGATGTCGTTGGGTGTAACGGTGTGGCTATTCCAGCTGTCGGATCGGTACGAATAGGTGGCCTTGAGGTAGACGGCGTCGTCGACTCCGAACTGGATCGTCGTATCGCCACTAAGAGTGAGAGTGAAGGTCTTGCGTACTTGGCCGATCTTGAAGGACTCGTTGATGACTCCTTCCGCGTAGATCGTCCAGTCCTGGTCCTGCTTGGTGTCGTTGTAGACGAAGAGCGTCACGTTGCGTGCCATCTGGATGTTCCCCTCCGGGTTGCCGGATCGAAGTGACGCGGCGAACGATCTCGCCGCCCTCGACTCAAGGACGACGTAGCTATGAACTTCGTGAACTTCCCGCGCGCGAGTCGTGGCCGCCGACCTACGGCCTGATCTCGACCGGGCTGCCAATCCGGACCGCCTCGTAGAGCCGTTCCATTTCCGGATCATCGAGCGCGATGCAGCCGAGCGTCCAGTCGCGGGCCGACCCCCGGCCGTGGATGAAGATCTCGCCGCCGAGCGCCGTGTCCCACGGCGGGCACTCTCCGCGGGCCAGCGCGCGAGCGATCCGCCGGTGCTCCGCCTCGTCGATCAGGCCGCCCTCGAGCGCGCGATCCGCATCCTCCGCGTTCGGGTAGTTCAGGCCGACCGAGAGGTAGTAGGACTCGGCTCATCCCAGCGTCAGGATCACCTTCCCGCGCAGCTCGTCCTCGACGAGGTGCCGGAACGCCTCGCGGACCTCGCTCAGCGGGTAGGCGCTGTCGATGACGGGCGTGATCTTCCCGGCTTCGAGCAGCTCTCTGAGGGCGGCCATGACGTCTCGCGTGCCGGCAAGCGAACGGTTCCCGGATCCCAGTTGCTCGTCGAACCGCGAGCGGACCATCAGATAGAGGTAGTAGGGGATGAGCCCGAAGATCCGTCGGCCGGACCGCCCGTAGTGCTCGTGTCCGATGGGCACGTACCTCCCCTCGGCGGTCAGCACGCGCCGGCACGCGGCGAGCGGGCGGTTCCCTGGGACGTCGATGATGAGATCGTAGCGACCGTCGCCGCGGGTGTAGTCCTCGCGGGTGTAGTCGATCACTCGATCGGCGCCGAGCGACCGGAGCATGCTCAGCTTGCCCGGGCCGTCGACGGCGGTGACGCGCGCGCCGTAGGCCTTGGCGATCTGCAGGGCGAGCGCGCCCACCCCACCCCCGGCTCCGTTGATCAACACCTCGCGCCCCGCTCCGATGCGGCCAGCGTCCGGGAGGTTGTTGAGCGCGATGACTCCCGAGGCGGGCACCGAGGCCGCCTGCTCGAACGTGACGTTGCCGGGCTTCGACGCCAGGCACTCCTCCGACACCGCCACGTATTCCGCGAACGCGCCGCCGTTCGCCCACGTGTCGGCGGCGGTCAAGCCGAAGACCTCGTCGCCCGGCTCGAACCGCGTGACGCTCTCGCCCGTTGATTGGACGACTCCGGCCACGTCCGTCCCGGGGATCGGGTTCTTCGGTTTGAAAAGTCCCGCCCCCATCAGGCGGAGGACATAGGGCCGCCCCACCACCGCATGCCAGACATCCGGATGGAGCGAGGCCGCACGCACCCGCACGAGGACCTCGTCCTCGCCGACCATCGGCTCGGGGACCTCCCGCAGTTGCAGGTCGGCGGGAGGTCCGTACCGGTCCTGGACGATCGCCTTCATCACGCGATTCCGATCGCTCGATCGCCCAGCCTACCTCCGAGTGATCGGAGCCATGGCGATCACGGGCCATCCGACGCTCTGACGCTGGCTTGGCAGGCGCCCCATGATAGCCGGCGGCGCCTGCTCCGCGACTCCTCGCCGACCCTGCGGGGCTAATCCCGGGCGCGCGCGGCCGCCGTCGTGGGCGCCTGGTTGACCGGCGCCGCGGGCACCTCGAGCATCAGGAAGTACATCAGGTCGGTGCTCGTGCCGCCGCCCTTCTTGACCAGGGCGTTGCTGTGGCAGCCCATGCAGTTCGACCGCTCGTAGCTCTCCATCGAGGTGTTCGCCAGGTAGGGCACGGTCTGGCTCTGGCCGTTCGACGTCAGGGTGACCTGCGGCGCGTACTGGCCGCTCGAGCTGGCCGGGGCGACGGTGGTCGCGTAGTTGGCGCAGGTCGCCTTCTGGCTGGAGCTGAACGCGGTGAACCACTGGGTCGAGATCAGCGCATAGTTCGACCACACCGACGAGCCCGTCGCCTGGTTGCAGGCCTGGGTCTGGGAGTAGGCGGTCGGATAGAACGTCTTGAGCGCGAGCTGGCGGCACAGCCGCGAGTAGCCGCCCGCCTGGTTCGGCGGCTGGTCGACGCACCAGCTGTCGTCGCACGCCGTCGTGCCGTTGGTCGCCGGCGCCGAGTTGCACGACGCGAAGCGGGCGTCCGTCGTGTTCTGGGGGAAGAAGTTGTACGCGCCGCCGGTCGTCGGACAACCGGTGCTCGGGATGTTCTTGGCCTGCGTCACCATGGCCGGCGGCGTCGAGGTGCAGTCGGGCGCGTTCGCCGCGTGCTCGAACGTCGACCAGGTCCAGGCCGGCTGCTGCGCGGTCTTGTGGGCGATGTGCTGGCCCACGAGCGCCATCGTCTTGAGCTGGCAGGTGTTCCGGCCGCTCGCGTTCTGCGCCGCCGGCGTCCAGAGCAGGAGGTTCTCCATGTGGTACTTCGAGGGATCGAGGCCGGTGGCGTCCATCCACGCGTTCTTGATCGTGATCGCGCCGATGCCCAGGTCGGACGGGCTCGCCGTCGGTCCGCCGGCGTTCTCCTGGCCGCACGGGAAGGACAGGCTCTGGGTCTGACTCTCGAGCACGGACTCGAGGTACCACTGGTTGCTGACGATCGTGTCGTAGGTCACCTCGCTGAGCAGGATCTCGTAGCGCAGGAACGTGCCGTTCGTGGCCACGACCGGATCGGCCGAGAGCCCCTGCTTCTCGGCCTCGAAGAAGCTGTCGTCGACCTTCGAGATCTCGTCGAGGACGCGGTAGCTCTGATAGCCCTGGATCGCCGTGCACTCGGCCGGGTAGTAGTGCGCGCCGTAGGCCGGCGTGGAGCTGGTGGTGGCCGCGAGCAGCAGGTCGTCGGTGGACGAGAAGCCGGGGGCGGCGGCGGTGATCGGCGTCGCGACCGACCCGCCCCACAGCGTGCGGTTGTCGCCCGTCGTGCTGACGCTCTGGCCCACCGCCGGCGCGTTGAGCGCCAGGAACATCTGCCAGGAGTAGGCGTCCAGGTTGCCCTGGAACGGCGGATCCTGGCCGAAGCTGCCGATGTCGCCCGGCAGGTTGTAGGCGATGCTGCACTGGGCCGCCGCCGGCGCGGCGGCGATCGGCAGGCACGCCAGCAGGACGGACAGGGTCAAGCCGAGACGCGAACACAGGGGCATCGGGCGCGGGATCATCGCTTCCTCCTGGTCAGTCGACGCGGTCGGACATGGAATCGGCGAGGCGAGACGCTTGCCCTGATGTGGCGAACTGCTCGCAGGCGTTTCGTGCCGGACCCTCGCCGGGCGCCGAGGACAGCCTATGCCGTCCTCGGCGGCCGCTCGACGAGGTCCCAGAGGTTCCCGTAGAGATCCCGGAACACGGCGACGGTACCGTAGCTCTCGGTCTTCGGCTCGCGGACGAACTCGACGCCCTGCTCGCGATACCGGCGAACGTCGCGCCAGAAGTCGTCGGTCTCGAGGAAGAGGAAGACCCGCCCGCCGGTCTGGTTGCCGATGCGGGACGCCTGCTCCTCCCCCACCGCCCTCGCCAGCAGCAGCGCGGCTCCCGCGGAGCCCGGCGGCGCGACGACGACCCAGCGCTTGCCCTGCTCGGGCACCGGCCGGTCCTCGACCAGCCGGAAGCCGAGCACGCCGACGTAGAACGCGAGCGCCTCGTCGTAGTCGCGGACCACGAGCGCGGTCAGGGCGAGGGTCTGGCTCATGGTCGGGCCCCGCGCACCGATCACCGGCGCGTCGAGGAATCTCTCGATCAGTTCAAGCGACGCGCAGCGGCTTGATCCTCCGCACCTCGTCCTTGACCGCGCCCTCGGCCTCCCAGAGGTCGACCCCCCGTTGCAGATTGAGCCAGAACTCCGCCGAATTCCCGAAGAGCCGCGACAGGCGCAGGGCCATTTCCGGGCTGACCGCGCGCCGCTCGCGAAGCAGCTCGTTGACCGTCTGCCGAGAGACGCCGAGGGCGGCCGCGAGCCCGGCGACCGTGAGTCCGTAGTCCGGCATGAAGTCCTCGCGCAGCATCTCGCCCGGATGGGTGGGCCGGCGCTTCAGCCGTCCGCTGTTCGGGATAGGCATCTCGCACCTCGTTCCTGGTGGTAGTCGCAGACCTCCACGTCGAAGGCGTCGCCGTCCTCGAACCGAAAGCAGATCCGCCACTGGTCTCACTGTCCGCGAAGGACCTGATCACGGCCCGAGCGTAACGCGGCACGTGACGCGGGTCAAGCCGGCCATGCCGATGCGCGCCGCCGCACCTGCCTGGCGGGTGCTGCCATCGCACCGAAGGAGCCTGCCGCCTCGGCCTGTAACTTCTCCCCCTCCCGTTCCCCCAAGAACAGCCGAACCGAGCGCTCGGGACCCTCCCGAGCGACCCCCACCCGGCCTCAGGCCGGTCCCCAATCCAGGAGACGTCACAGATGCACAGCACCCGTTCGTTCGCCCCCGCTCTGATCGCGGTCCTGGCCACCGCTTGCCTGCTCGACCTCGACGGCCGCGCGGCGGCCTCGGAGTCACCGCGCTGGTGCGCCGGCACCGGCTCGCCGTCCCAGCCGTGCAGCGTCCGCGTCGGTCGCGGCCCCGGCGGCGAGATCCGCTCGCTCGTCGTGCTCGACGCCGGCCGGCCGCTGTTCGACCTGCCCCCCGAGGCCGACCGCGTCCCCGCGGAGGCCCTGCCCGCCCTGCGCGCCTACCTGGCGGCGAACCAGGACCTGCTCTTTCCCGGCGCCCAGCCCACCCTCGCGCCCGAGGACTTCTCGGAGCTGACCGCCGCCGCCGGACCGTCCGCGACCTCCCACGGCCTCCGGACCCTGCGCTTCGAGCAGCGGTTCCGGGGCGTCCCGGTGGTGGGGCCGGCCGCCGAGCTGCGGCTGGCCGTCCTCGGCCGCGGCGTCTACGCCCTGACCGGAGCGCCGCTCGACCCGCGCCGTGATCTGACCGGCCTCGGCTCCACGCCCGAGCCCGCCCGCGCCGACGTCGCCATGACTCGAGCGGTGCGCGACGCCGGACTGGCGGCCAATCCTCGGGCGCTGCCGAGCGAGTGGGTGGCGGTTCCGCACCGTGGAACGATGGGCTACAAGGGCACCGTGGTCAGCGACGACGAGCCGCCCGTGCTCGTCGCCCACGTGGTCCTCGGCGCCGACTTCAAGGTCATCGCCGTCCAGCCGGACCGGCGCGAGGTGGGCGGCACCGTGCGCGCCAATGAGATGAGCGACGATCCGACCACCGCCGTCCAGCTCGACCATTCCGGTCTGCCGACCCTGATCCCGCGCTCCAACGAGATCGAGTTCGACGGCGCCGAGGCCCGCCACGCCTACCGCCTGGGCAGCGATCTGCGGCTCGGGGTCGTCGACTTCGGCGGCGGCGCACCGGACGCCGGCAACGCCGAGTTCCGCGAGGAGCTCGGCGGCCTCTGGTTCGCGGCGCCGGCGCCGGAGTTCACCTCGGCGGGCGGCGACGGCTTCGAGATCCAGGACCGCTATCACAAGCTGGTCGAGGCGCTCGCCGTGCTCGACCCGTTGATGGCCGATACCGGCTGGGAGCACGACGCCGGGATCGAGGCGGCCGCGCCGCCGCCGATCGTGCGTCCGGCCGAGCTGCTCCTGCTCTACGACACGCCGTGCATCGGCGCCAGCGGATCGGCCCCCGGCGTCGCCTCGTCCACCTTCGTCCGCCAGGCCGAGCAGGAGCTGCTCGACTTGCCGCACTACTCGCCCTGGAACCAGCTCGCCGCGGCCCAACCCGGCGCCTGCTCTACCTCCTCCGACTGCAATGCACACCTGACCTGCATGGACGGCCAGTGCGTCGGCGACCCGGGGTTCTATATGTCGACCGTCAACGCCTGCGCCCACGGCGACCCGTACGTGCTCTTCCACGAGATCGGGCACTACTACGAGCGACACGCGGCCTACGGCTTCTTGAGTGGGGTCGACGGCGAGCAGTGCGTCGCGGACAGCTCCGACGAGGCGACGCCGCTGGGCGAGTCGGTGGCCAGCATGACCGCGCTGTACCTGCTGCGCCGGCTCTACCCGTCGCTGCCGTATACCCTGGACACGCTCGGCTCCGGCTGCTCCTTCGGGCCGCTCGACTCCCGCCTCGGCACGGTGATCCACCAGGACTGCCCGCCGGGCGGCGCCGAGCCGCTCGCGTACGCCCGCAGCTTCGCTTGCGAGCGGCCCGACTCGTCGGCGCCCGACGACCAGCAGCCGGGCTGCGACACCGGCTCCGGCTATCACCAGGCGGGCGTCTTCCAGGCCTGGTGGCAGCTTCTCAACGGCCAGCACTGCGAGCTCGAGGCCGCGGGCGGTTTCCATCCGGAGATCGAGTCGGTCTCGTGCACCGACGTCTCCACCGGGCCGGGCTACGAGGACCTCTGGATGGCCCTGCTGCTCAAGGCCCTGGCCCAGGGCAACCACCAGGGCTACGACGAGCTGTTCGACACCATCGAAGGCCTCGCCACCCTCGTGCACTGGTTCTACCCGATGGTGGTCCGCGACCTCGACCTCCAGCTCCTGGCCAACGTCCGCGAGAACCACTCGATCGGTTCGATGCTCGACTACCCCTCGCCGGCCTTCCCGGGCTCGTGCCCGACGGAGTTCCAGCCGTAGCCGGCGCGGCGGGCGCCTCGATCTCGCCCGGGCGGCGGTGCGCCGACTCGATGACGGGCGGCGCCTCCGCCGCGGGCGCCTCTTGCGGGATTCGCCGCGACGAGCGATCCCGTCGAGACCGCACTGACCGTCCCCGGACCGGTGGCACCGGCCGCCTCCAAACCGGCGAGCAGATCGAGGAGACCTTCCGCCTCCCAGGAGCGGTTCCGCTTCGAGGCCGAGGTCGCCAGCAGGATGCCGGCATCGACGAGCTGGTCGATCGCCACCGCGGTCGAGGACTTGCTCCGTCCGGTGACCGCCGTCGCCACGGCGAGGGTGACGACCGGCTGCCCGGGGAGCTGCTCGATCACCGCCCACGCCGCGGCGTCCGAGCGCAGGTTCGCCCGTCGCCTGAGCCGTGCCCGCCACCGGTCCTGCAGCTCGGCCACGGCTGCGAGGTAGCGCTCGGCGAGGCCGGCCGCTCGCGCCGCGGCGGCGGCGAAGTGCTCGATCCACTCCCCCACCTCGCCCTGCCGGAACCTGGTCAGCCCTTCGATGTAGGCGGCTTTCCGGCTGGCGAACACGACGCTGATCGGGGGCACGTAGCTCGGGGCCAGGCCGCGGCGGCGCAGGATGACGTGGATGAGGGCACGTCCGGTGCGGCCGTTGCCGTCCGCGAAGGGGTGGATGGTCTCGAACTGCGCGTGGGCGACCGCGGCCTGGATGAGCGGCGGGAGGTGCTCGCCGTTGCACAGCTCGCAGAGGTCGTCGAGCAGCGGGCCGACCTCGTCGGGCGGCGGCGGCACGAAGGCCGCCCCGCACGGGTTGTAGGCGTTGCCGCCGATCCAGTTCTGCACCGTCCGCACCTTGCCCGCGATGCGGGCGGCGTTCGGACCCCTGCGCATCAGCTCGTGGTGGATGGCCGCGAGCCGCCCGGGCGTGACGGCGCGGTCCGCGCTCGTCGCCTCGACCGCCAGCTCCATGGCGTCGATGTTGGCCAGTACCTCGGCCACCACCGGGCCGATCGACCGGCCGGTCTCGAGCTTCGCCTCGGCGCGCGCAAGGGTGCGCGCATCGACCTGGAGCCCTTCGACCCGGGACGAGGCGATCGACTCGGTGCGCAACAGCAGCCGGGCCAGCGGCTTCAACGCGGGGTTCGCCCGCTCGTTCAGGGTGCGGACTGCGGCCTCGGCGTCGGAGACCACGCCCGCCAGCTCGGCCGGCAGGCGTTCGTTGAACTCCGCCACCGGATCGGGCACGAAGGCGTCGTAGGCGCACGCCCGGCGGTATCTCGGCGGCGCATGGAGGGTGGGGTCGTGGGCCCATCTCCTGCGGAGGTATCTGCCGCGCATCTCGGACCACACTCCGTCCTTAGTCCGACTTAGAGCATAAGCCGGACTAACGAGTGGACGCAAGAACGGGCTGGCCTAGACCAGCTCGAGAAGGCCGAGGTGGGACGAGCGAAAGGGAACGAGTAGGGGGGCTGGCTCTGCCTCGAAGTCCCGCCGGCCCGGGCACTCGCCGCGGTCGATCAACCGGTCGATCCGGCTGCGAGGCCGGCGCAGCCCCGGTCGTCTGCTCGGTTACCTCGACTCGCGCATCACCGAGCGGGCGTATAGGATCTCCCTCGGAGAACCCTCCATGACAGAGCGAGTCCTCTTGAGGCGAATTGTAGTCGATCCCGGCATCATGGGCGGGAAGCCCGTGATCCGCGGAACCCGGCTCACCGTGGACTACGTCCTCGCTCATTGCCAACGGCGCAACGATCGAGGAGATCCTCCGCGAGTACGAGGGGCTGGAGGCCGACGACATCCGCGCCTGCCTCCGCCATCGAGATCCGGGACGCCGGGATCTCGAGCCGTTGGCCGGGAGCGGTGAACGCGAAGAGCGCGAGCTTGCAGAGCAGGGGCTCGCCGAGTGGGCCGAGGCGCTCGATCGGGAGGACCACGGGTAGGCCGCGTGTTGTGCACGCCCGACGAGCGACTGGGAGAAGCTGAGCCATGGCCAAGGGAAAACTTGAGACCAAGCCCTGGCAACATCCGATCGTCGCCGAGGTGAGGGAGGTCCGGGAGGCGCTCTTCGCCGCCGCAGGCCACGATGTCCACGAGTTCTGCCGCGGCCTCCGTGAGCGCGAGGCGGCCTCGGGCCATCGGGTGATCCAAGCACCAGAACAGACGCCGGCCCAGCCCGCCCGTAGGGCCTGAGTGACCGCGGGCGCCGAGCTCGCTGGCCGCGACTCGGCCGCGAGGGGACGTCTACACGAGGCTCTGCCGCTGCTGCCTGCTGGGCCGGTAATATCGTCGCCGCAAGAGGAGGCTGCATGGAGACCGTCGCCGCCGCCCACGTCGCTGTCGATCCCACCATCCGCGGGGGTCGTCCCCACCTCGCGGGTTCCCGGATCACCGTGGCGGACGTCGTCCTGATGCACCTGCGGCTCGGGCAGTCGCTGGAAGAGATCGCGGGAAAGCACGACCTGCCGCTCGCCGCCCTCCACGCCGCCATGGCCTACTACTACGATCACCGCGCACAGATCGACCGCGCCATCGACGAAGAGGAGGCCTTCGTGCAGGCATTCCGCCGCAACAACCCGTCTCCCCTTCGGGAGAAGCTGGCTTCTCTTGGCGCGCGGTGAGTGACACCTCGAGGTCGCCGCTCAATCGTCTCGCCCGAGTTGGCAGAGGAACTCCTCCGCCGAGATCACATCACCCCGGTCGCTCTCCGCGATCGCCCCCAGCAGGGCGGCCTCCTCCTCCGGATCGAGCGTGAAGGTCTCAGCCTCGTGGATCAGACAGTAATCGCAGAGGCCCTCGGCGCGGCTCGCCACCAGCTGGCGCAGCTCGGCGGGGATGCGGGTTCGGCTCAAACCGGTGCGGTGCGGAGGTGGCGCTGGGCGCGGGCCTTCGCCATCCGCATGATGTGCTCCAACTGAAGGCTGTGGCCCAGCTCCGAGGCCTCCTCCGGCGAGAGCTCGCCGCTGCGCTCGCGCTCGACCAGGCTCCAGACCCGCTCGCGCGCCGCCTCCGAGGGCCGAAAGGCAATCAGGTTCTGCGGATTCGTCCCTGCGGCGATGAACTCGACGATCTCTTCGTAGGCTTTCGACAGCGCCATCGGCTCTGATCCTCCCGCCAGCGTTCCGCGCTGCTCAACGTCGCCATTCTACTCCTCACCCCGCTTCGCGCCGCCGGCGCCGCCGCCCAGGGCCGCGGGGCGGGTCTTCCCCGACTGCGCGCGGGGCCGCCGAACGCGCCCCGCGGCCCGCTCTCCGCCTACAAGCCCGCGGCCGCCGCGAGCGCGCGGGCGCCCCGCTTCGGGCTCACCCGCTCGGCGAGAGCCTCCTCGGGCTGGATGACCAGCGCGGCGTGGAGCGCATCGAGAATGCGCTGGAGGTTCTGCACGGACAGCTCCGAGCGGCTTGCGAGGACGCGGCTCAGGTGACCTGGGTCGACGCCGGTCTCCTTGCAGAACCGGTAGCGCGAGCCGTAGCGCTCCTCGATGAGGTCGGCCAGGTAGTCCCGGTAGTCGGGCGGTGCCACCTTGCCCTGAGCGATGCCGAGGCGCGCCTCGAGGTCCTGGCAGATCCGGTAGGCGGGCGAGTCCATCGACAAACCCGCGCGCGCGAACTCCGACATCCACCACGCCGCGAACTCCGTCCACTCCGGCTCCTCCGCGTACCTCCGCCGAACGGCGGCGAGAAACGCGCTCTCGTCGGCCGCGAGGCCGCCGTCGAGGCGGAGCACCCTGCCAGTGATCGTCGAATAAGTCCGGTCCTTCTTCGCCATCACCAACCACCTTCCTCGGCCGGGCCTCGCCCAGCCGCAACTTCAGAGCACCCCACTAGGAGCAGTGTAGACGGTAGTTGACCGACGGTCAACCAACCTGCGCACGCGCCGGGTCAGCCGGCAGGGTTTGGCGGCACCGCAAGCTGCTACGTCCTAACCCACTCGCCCCCTGGGAGCTGAGAATCGGCGACCTTCGCGTGTACTATGATGTCCAGGATCGGCCCGAGCCGGTGGTCACCATCCGCGCCGTCGGCGTCAAGGACCGCAACCGGCTTCGCATCGCAGGCAGGGAGTTTCCGCTGTGAAGACCGTCGAGATGTCCGAAGCGACCCGCGCACTCTCCGAGCTCGCCGAGCCAGGTCGGCATGAGCCCGTGGTCGTGACCCGGCACGGCAAGCCCGTGGCGGCCGTAGTGCCCATCGAGGACACCGACCTCGAGACCCTCTCGCTGAGCACCAACCCCGACTTCCTGGCGCTCATCGCGGAGTCGCGGAGGCGCTGCGCCCCCGGGCAGGGGATCTCCACCGAGGAGATGCGCGCCCGTCTGGCCGAGCCCGGCCGCTAAAGAGACCCCGCCGTCGCCACCCTGGGCGTCTGGAACGGCGCGCCGGCGGGCGACTACCGCCCCGCCGGTGACGGCGAGGTGGCGCGCTCGTCGAACGCGCGCCGAGCGCCGGCGAGGGGTTGACACCCCCTCAGCAAGGCGGTAACCTCGCAGCGCTAACAAGGCGTAACTGCACGAGGACGGTCTATCGAAACCGCGTGAAGACGGCTCGAACCGAGCCCGCGCCCGGCCGAGCCGAGAACGACAAGCGGACGCGACGGAGTGGCACCTCCGCCGCGTCCTGGCCCACACAAGGAGGTGCCTCCATGTGCGGACGTGGCAGTGACTCTACCAACCTGCCGGAACCCTCCGGCCCCTTCGACGAGCGGTTCGTCTACCGGCTGACCGACGAAGGCAAGCAGGCCCTGGCGTCTGCGAACGCGCCAACGGCAAACCCGCCTTCACCAAGACCCGCTGCACGCCGGCCGTCGCCCAGGCGCTCGACTCCGAGGCCCGGCGCGAAGGTAAGCGCCAGCGCCGGAAGGAGGCGCGCCAACGCTGCGTGCGGCTGGGCACCGTCTCCGACCGCTGGCGAGACGGCCGGCGGCTGCCGGCCCTCCGGCTCACCGGCCGGTGGCTCGAAGACGCGGGTTTCAGCCGGGGCCGGGAGTACGAGGTCGCGGTGGAGGCGGGCAAGCTCATGATCCGGGCGATCTGACGACCGCTCGTTTCCCCAGGGTGCGTTCAAACGAACTCGCCTCGCCGTCGATGGGACGCCTTTGCTGTCCGCCTTCCGGTGCCCTATCCTCCCGGGATGCGGGCGTGCCGGATGAAGCGAGAGCCACCGATCTGCCTGAGGTCTACCGGGATGCCAGTCAACTCCATCGCTGGTCCCCTCGGCACCGCCCTGAGGCTACGTACTGGCGCATCTCTCGCAACCGATCTGTCCGCTGCCGGCCTCAGCGCGTTCGGCTTCCCCATCGATATCGCACCAAACCTCTCCCTTGAAGACACCCACAACCGCACCCCGTTAAGCTGCACCCAGTCTCCCGGGAGAAACGCCATACAGTGAGCGCTTTCTGCAGACAGCACCCTCAGACGCCCGGAACCAGCGGAACCAGCAACCTCCACCTCATAGACCGCCGGCATGCAGTGTCCGTACTCAGCGTTCACGACTACCCCACCACCATCCAAGCGTCGCCACCTTTCCGCCCGTGGCAACGCAGCTACAACCTCCTGCGGCAGCGGTACCTTCGGACAGACTTCCACTCCCTCAACCCTAAAGCGCCGATGATGCCACGCTCTTCCCCAGTGACCCGGCAACCTTGCGGCTGGATTAGCTGCGACGAACCTCCGAACGTCCCGTGCCGCTGTGCGGGCTACGTTGCAATCATACAAGACCACGTCCAGATCTCTCCCTGTTATATCTCTATCCAAGAGCGATGATCCCGTAAGCCCGGCCGTCTCCGGATCAACCCGAAGAAAGCTAAGTGCTCGCTCAACACCAATGGGCAATCCTTCCTTACAAATGGCACCTATCACACCGCGACAAGGCAGAACTCTCTTCACGTCCTTCACCTGCACTCTTACCATCAATCCACCGATCCTGTCCTCTGCAGCCCGCAACGGCTGCTTCCTCACGTAGTAATCATGAGCCGCTTTGTTTTTGCACCAATAGAGCTTTTCGTACTTCCGCCCGCCCAGGTACCGCGTTGGTCCTAGCCGACCACCCGCGAACGGGACATATATAACGTAGCCCACGCTCTCATAGCCCTGGCCCTGGTAGCGCCACATAACACACACCAGTTCGCCCGTCGCCAGCTCTACGTAGTCGAATGGTTCAAGCATGACGGGCTCCGAGGTGACTCTTGACTGCGTCAACGACACAATCGATCCTCTCCAAAAGCTGTGCCTTATCAAGCTGAGCCGTCGCCAAAGCAAACAGAGCCGTCTTCATATCACGCGGAATATTCAGTCGCTCATTGTGCGCGACTATTTCGCCACACCGGCGCGCACTCTCACCTCCGAACGCAGATAGCGCAAGTATTGGGATGCGTCGCTCCAACGCCTCATCAATGAGCTGGCCCACTGCCGCCGAGCCGGCCGCACATAGAACGAGATGAGATCCGTCAACGAGGAGCTCGCGGCGTCCTTCGATGGACGGTCCCACAATCACGTCGCCGATCCATGTCATGTACGGTGCCGCGTCATCTATGTTGCTTTGACTGAAATAGGCGGGAAAATCCGCAAGAAGCTGCCTGTAGGCACTCTCGTCGTTATCGTACTGTTGATGCGTGTACGTGGTGATATTCGCATCCGTTCCTGCTGCAGACGCATACTGGCGGACTATGAGCGCGGAGAAGTTGCCCCCATCCACACCACTGAAGCGCAAAGCAACCCCGGGATCGCTGATCTCCGCGAACCGCCTTCCCAAGCGCTCGACGGCTGCATACCAGATTTCCCTGGCGTTGAGTTGCGGTGCCGAAACATTCCCGTCAACGGACATTTCACCGAGGACCGTCACGTCGGGGAAGCCTCCAGCGAGACCTATCTGAATCGGTTCCGACTTCATCCGCATATCGCACGCCTTGGCGATTGCGCGGGCGGCACGGCCCCACGGAAACAGCCTTACCAGTTCCGAACGGAGGTATAGTGCATCACGCCTCGCTTTCTCCGGATCATAAGCTATCTCACCGAGCGCGGCGACTACGGATGCGAGATCCTCAACGTTTACCTCATCAGGACCCGGCGCACCCCTAACGTCCACCGGAAACAAGCAGCCCGTACCGCGGCCTCCGAGAGCCTCGTCAATGAGCTCATAGAGACCGCTGTTCTTCGTAACGACTAGCGGCACGCCCGCTCCTACAGCCTCCCAACCACTCAAACCAAAACCCTCGTGAATGGATAGCATCAGCGAGGCTGTGTGTTCAGAGACAATCTCCAACAATCGACTGCGGTCGATCGAGTAGGGAATTGAGTTGATGGCGATCAATCGTCCACCGTGTCGATATGCTAGTTGCGCCAATTCATCTGCGATTGTCTGATACTGATCGGCCGGCAGGCCTATCACTGTCATGTTGGGGTCTTGGCCGATGTTGCTTGAATGCAGCTTAACTGCGCTGGCAAATCCGGCGACCGCAAGGCGAGTCTGTTTAATGACGTCGCTAGCGCCACCGATCCGGCCGAATGTCACGGCGCGAAAGTTCCCGGGCGCCGAGCGCGGGCGGACTTCGGGCAATCCGGGGACGAACTGTAACACTACCGGTCCATACTTGTTCGTTCGAGTCGTTGCCCTTGCATATCCGGCGAGCTTCGGCCCAACAGCAGCTACGATGTCCGCAGCCTCCAGGATCCTGCTCTGTGTATGATCTTTGCGCAGAGCGGCTTCCCCGTCGCCACGTTTGAAGACCTCATAGCTCTGATAGGCTGCATGTTGGAAGGCGAGTAGACGTCCCCGGCCTGTTATGCGCCGGCAGGCAGCGGCAGCTTCCCCGGTCACGATGTCATGGCCAATCCACCATGCAACGCTATCCAGGTTACATCGAGCGCCGACGCATTCGACAATTAAGTTGGCGCAGTCAGCGGTCAGATGGTCGCTGTTGACTGGTAACCCCAATGGTATGAGGTGCACGTCATGGTTTCGGGCTTCGGCAATCTCCTGGGGTAAGGCAGAGATCACAACACAGAAGAAACGCATCCTGAGTATGCCGGCTATCGCCCGGCAGAAGTCTGCGTTAAAGGCATTCACGCCTCCGTGGGATGTGTTCCACCCGGTAGCGAGCGCGACAATGGCGCAATCGGAGCGTGTGCTCTTTGTCGACATGGTTCCCTTTTAGAGCGGGTGCTGCGGCCCGTACACGGCCGCGGCGGGACCATCACCACCGGGGAACTCCTCTGGCAGCCCCTCACCATTAACGATCATCGTTTGATCTGGTCCCCGCGGCGACACCGCCTGGCCACTGGCAAATCGCGTGACAACCTGCCTGAACGATGCTGCGACCGCGCCACCGCCGAACACATTGAACGACTTGCTTCTATAGCTCTCGTTCAGCATGAACATCATTCGTTGCAAGTCAATGTAGTCCGCAAGCATGCCCTCGTTCATCCCGATGAACGGAAAGAGCTTCCCGTTCAGTCTATGAAGGTCTCGGACCTGCCCGTTCTCCTCGCACCACCCATTCCGTCGGTAATACTCCTGATGCCTCTCATATAGAGGGGTCGACGGCACAGGCGCGAAGAGCATCGGGATAATCGAGCCTATGACGTCCGAGACGAAGAGCGCAGTCTGCACAACACTCGCTATCGTCTCGCCCGGCAAACCATACAGACAATATCCGCTCACATCCTGGTGCCGTACCCGAAAGCCTGCACTCGCGATATTCGCCGCGGCTTGAACGACATGTCGCAGCTTCACGTGCTTTCGATTCAGACTGGCAAGGATAGAATCATCCATGTTCTCGACAGGCAGATATATCTTCTGAAAGCGTGACGCCTTCAGGAGATCGCACAGCTCTTGCGACTCTGCAAGGAACCGCGTATCTAGACCCTCCGGCGCATAGAGCCGCCATGGCTTCCTCGCATCGACGATCTTCCGGAGGAGCGGCATGAGATTCTCCCGATAGCGGATCAGAAGGAAATCAGCGTAAAAGGCAAAATCACGAATGCCGAACCTCTCGTGCTTTTCCACCATCTCGTTAAACACATCATCCACTGCTCGGAAACGAACCTTCTGCACACCACCATTCACAGCCCTTGCCGCGCAGTAGTGACAGCTGTATGGGCATCCACGACTCGGGGTGATGATGGCGTAGAGTGGCTTCCTCTCACATAGACTCAAGTCCGTCCACAGGTCGTTCGCCGCCTCGACCTCGCCAGCAACGACAACGTCGGCGCCCGTGTACCGTGCCGCATGCTCCGGAGCGATCGAAGGATAGATGCCTCCAACTATCATCGTGGCCCTCGTACCGAACAGTTGACCCAGCCGGACGACAAGGTCGCGGGTGCTTTCCCACCAATATGACATCACCGACGCAATATAGACTTCCGACGGCGGGTGTTTGAGCAGGTCCTTCGCTCTGAGCCATTCCTCAAAGCTGTGCCATTCCTTGCCGAAGTGATACTTGAAAAGCGCGAGTTGCTCTCCATTCTTTTCGATAATGTAAGGGCGGGCGCGATGCACGGGTCCAGCCTTCATCGCATAGGACTCATTGCAGTGAATCCTATGTTTGGGAACCGACCGTTTCGCCTCCGCGTCGTTCGCGTCACCCGTAACGGGGGTAGCCTCCATGAAATCAAAGAGCTCCACCCGCTTGTAACCTTGGCTTCTCAACAACGCACCAATCCGCAGGAGGCCGTAGGGCTGCGACCACTCGGCCCAATACTGGGTATCGTAGACGGGTGGATTGACGAGTAGCGCTGTCTTCCTGCGCGGACGGCCCGGCAAACAACCCGGATCGAACCCACGGTTGATCATAGCCTGTCGCACGATCGGCTCCTAGTTCTGTGCAATGAAGAGCAGGCGCTCGCATGTAAGGCGCAGATCCGTGCGCTTTCGATCAAGGTCGCTCTTACGCACCCTTACCTTGTAGTCATGGGCCGCGACGTCGCCAATGACTCGTAGATGCGCCAGAGCATCCTTCGATTGCTGGTTGAGACCCACGCGGCCATCGCCGGAGACCTTATCGACGAGCCTCGCGAGCCTCAAATACCCTCTCGGTGTTCTTATCTCGCTCGCCCAGCCACGCTTCTCATAGAGATGAATTATAATGGTCTCAAGCAGGCGGCGGGCGGTTACCGCACACGCTTCATACCACTTTCGCTCCCAACAACCATTCACCTGAGGGATCAGAAAACTAATGAAGGGCGGAGAATCTCGGAAGATCTCTAAATCCAGAAAGTCATCGGACACACGCTTCGCTGGCCTACCCACTTCTGTCGGGCGGTCAGCCTTGCGCTCTGACTCGGGCGCAGGAGCCGCAGGCGCCTGTGAAGGTCCCTGGCTCCGTTCCTTCAGTTCTCGGCGGCGAGTCGAGCGCTGGCGGAAGCCTGTCGACTGGCGGGCGATTTGCTCTGCCACCCGGTCTCGAAACCACGCGAAATTCGGGTGGTCCTCACGAAAAGATTCGCGGTCGAACTGAAGGGCGTCGTCCAGGCCGCTCTCTATCCACACCTCACCGGACATGGTTTGCAGCATGGTGGCGATTGAGCTGGCAGCCAGGTTGAAGGTCTTGTGAGCGCCAATACCGACGCCACGAATGCGCACCAATAGGCCGCGTAGCTCCTCAGGAACGAGCTGTTGGGCCTGGACAAGGACATATCCCTCGTACCTGACAAGGCTGCGGCGTGGAGACTGAAAGCAGTCGAGCTCATATCCAAGTCCGCGCGTCACCAGTCTGTCGTATTCGGCTGTCGCCTTGCGCTTCTTTTCCTTATAACGGGGCAACAGGATCCAACGGCGTATCTCGCGGCCATTAAGCAGGAGGGAAAAGCGATCTCGGAGTAGACGGCGGGCGCGGCGTATAACTATCGAGTCAGTCTTTGGATTGAGGTCGCTCTTAGGGATCGGATAGTCGGTGCTGTATGGTACAGGGCAGATCAGGCCGAGCTGCCATGCTAGCTGGTCGGTACCACTTAGCTGCGCGACGGTGTCAAACTCCTCGTCAAGCCTCTTTGTGCCCGGTTGCTCTAGAAAGCGACGTATATCAGCTGCCAGACCGTCCAATCGGATTTCCGTAAAGTGGGTCGCGGCGAGTTCGGTTCGCCACTTGTCGGCCTCGAAGCGCCAGCAGTCGCTAAGGTTTTCGCCGTGGTCAAAGTGCCGTCGAAGCATTGCAATGTTCAGCTTTGCTGCAAAACCCTCGCGCGACCCTGCCCTACTGGAACGTATGGTAAGCCTGTCACAGGCTGCCACAACCGCGAGTGTTCCCAGCCCGAACTTGCCTAACTTGACTCGACCGAGGGCTGTTCTACCACGCTTCAGACCTTCCCTTGGCTTGCCGGAGCGAGCGATGCTCGCGAAGGCATTGCCAAAGTCGGCCAATGTCATACCTTCACCGTTGTCGCGGATTGTGATGCCCCTAGCGTCTTCGTCAACCTGGATGTCAACACGAGTTGCGTCGGCATCGAAGGCGTTGCTCACGAACTCCTTGAGTGCCTGGGGGAAGCTGGTGTAGGTGCCCTCGCTCAGAATCCGCACTAAGTCGATCGCAGGCTCAGTCGGTGTCAGTACGCCGTTCGAGTACCGCATTCGCTTCTCCGGGCTCAGAGGGTGGCGACGTGCTCGTTGCGAGGTGAGGCCTCACCGCCGATCGAGCCCATGGCCTCATTCCGCACGAGATGCCGGCAGGGCCGACGCCTCCATCGAGGCCCTGGTTTTGAGCGCAAGAGCCGCCCGCCACTCCGCGTGTATCGAAGCACATCTATAAGTGCCAAGTAGCCTACAACACCCGGCACGCGCCGTCAACCCGACGAACGAATGAGAGATCAATCGGATGTAGGGTTGAGTTCGTCGAGTGAGCCTTCCCCGACCCCCGCCCCCTCCGCATGCAGTTCCTGCAACGGCCGCACGCCGAAGCGCTCGTCCCGCAGCGCTGCGATCGCCTCGGCCGCCGCCCGCGCCCCCGCGAGCGTCGTCACGCAGGGCACGCGATGGCGGAGAGCGGTCTGGCGGATCGCCGAGTCGTCGATGTGCGATTCCCTGCCGAGCGGCGTGTTGACGACCAGCGCGATCTCGTCGTTGGCCAGCGCATCGACCACGTGCGGGTGTCCTTCGTGCACCTTCCGCAATGTCTCGACCGTCAAGCCCCGTCCCGCCAGGTGCTCGCCCGTGCCGGCCGTCGCGGCGAGCCGGAAGCCCAGCTCGGCGTACCTCCTCGCGATCGGCACCAGGTTCTCTTTATCCCGGTCGTGGACGGTCAGGAACACCGTCCCCTCCAACGGTAGCCTCCCACCCGCCCCCATCCACGCCTTGGCGAACGCGGTGCCGAAGGTCCTCCCGATCCCCATCACCTCGCCGGTCGATTTCATCTCCGGCCCCAGCACCGGGTCGACGCCCGCGAACCGCGCGAACGGGAAGACCGGGGCCTTGACGAAGATCGCGGGCACTGGGGGTTCTTCGGTGAAGCCGAGGTCCGCAAGTCTCGCCCCCGCCATCACCTCGACCGCCAGCCCGACGAGCGGCACGCCGACCGCCTTGGCGATGAACGGGACGGTGCGCGAGGCGCGGGGGTTGACTTCGAGGACGTAGACCTGGTTCTCGTAGACGGCGAACTGGACGTTCATCAGGCCGACGACGCCCAGGCGCAGGGCGAGGCGGCGGGCGATGTCGCGCATGTGGTCGAGGTGGGGGTCGAAGATCGGGTGCGGCGGCAGGACCGCGGCCGAGTCGCCGGAGTGGATGCCGGCCTCTTCGATGTGGCCGAGGATGCCGGCGACGACCGCGGTCTCGCCGTCGGCGATCATGTCGAGGTCCAGCTCGGCGGCGTCTTCGAGGAAGCGGTCGAGGAGCACCGGCTGGCCGGGCGAGACCTCGGCCGCCTGGTCGATGTAGCGCAGGAGCGTCGCCTCGTCCCAGCAGACCGCCATCGCCCGGCCGCCGAGGACGTAGCTCGGGCGCACCATCACCGGGTAGCCGATCTCGCGCGCCACCGCCAGCGCCTCGCGGCGCGAGACGGCGCTGCCGTGCTCGGGCTGGAGGACGCCCTCCTCGCGGAGCAGGGCGCCGAAGCGGCGGCGGTCTTCGGCGAGGTCGATCGCGTCCGGCGAGGTGCCCCAGATCGGCGCCCCGGCGGCCTCGAGGCCGCGCGCCAGCTTGAGCGGGGTCTGGCCGCCGAGCTGGACGATCACCCCCTCGGGCTTTTCGACTTCGAGGACGCCGAGCACGTGCTCGAGGGTCAGCGGCTCGAAGTAGAGGCGGTCGGAGGTGTCGTAGTCGGTCGACACCGTCTCCGGGTTGCAGTTGATCATCACTGACTCGATCCCGAGCTTCTCGAGCGCAAACGCCGCGTGGACGCAGCAGTAGTCGAACTCGATCCCCTGGCCGATCCGGTTGGGGCCGGAGCCGAGGATCGCGACCTTGCGCCGGCTCGTCGGCTCGGCCTCGCACTCGGTGCCGACGGTCGAGTAGAGGTAGGGCGTGGTCGCTGGGAACTCGGCGGCGCAGGTGTCGACGCGCTTGTAGACCCGGCGGACGCCGGCGGCGGCGAGCGCGGGCCGCAGGCGCGCCTCGTCGCAGTGGAGGAGCGCCGCCACCCGGGCGTCGGAGAGGCCCGATCGCTTGGCGGCGGCGAGCAGCTCGGGCGGCGCCGAGGCGAGGTCCCAGCACGCGAGTTCGGTCTCCAGCTCGACGATGCCGGCGATCTCGCGCACGAACCAGGGGTCGATGTGCGAGACCGCGGAGACTTCCTCGACCGTCCACCCCTGGCGCAGCGCCGCGAAGACCGCGAACAGGCGCTCCCAGTTGGGCTCGGCGAGGCGCTGGCGCAGGCGCACCGGGTCGGCCATCCGGCGCTCGCGGGCGGCGAGGTCGCCGTCCAGCTCGAGCGAGGCGAGCCCCTTCATCAGCGCCTCGCGGAAGTCGCCGCCGATCGCCATCACCTCGCCGACCGACTTCATCGAGGTGCCGAGCCGCGGCGTCGCCCCGGGAAACTTCTCGAACGCCCAGCGCGGGATCTTGACCACGGTGTAGTCGAGGCTGGGCTCGAACGCGGCGACGGTCTCGCCGGTGATGTCGTTCTCGATCTCGTCGAGGGTGTAGCCGACGGCGAGGAGCGCCGCGATCTTGGCGATCGGGAAGCCGGTCGCCTTCGACGCCAGCGCCGAGCTGCGCGAGACGCGCGGGTTCATCTCGATCACCACCCGCCGGCCGGTCGCGGGGTCGACCGCGAACTGGATGTTCGAGCCGCCGGTGGCGACGCCGACGCGGCGGATGACGGTGAAGGCGTCGTCGCGCATCGCCTGGTATTCGCGGTCGGAGAGCGTCTGCTGGGGCGCGACGGTGATCGAGTCGCCGGTGTGGACGCCCATGGCGTCGAAGTTCTCGACCGAGCAGACGACGATCGCGTTGTCGGCCTTGTCGCGCATCACCTCCAGCTCGAACTCCTTCCAGCCGAGGACCGACTGCTCGACCAGGATCCGGCGCACCGGGCTCGCCGAGAGCGCGGCCGCCGCCACCTCCTCCAGCTCGTCGCGGTTGTAGGCGACGCCGCCGCCCTCGCCGCCGAGGGTGTAGCTCGGGCGGAGGATCACCGGGAAGCCGATCGCCTCGACGATCGCGCGGGTCTCGGCGAGGCTGCCGGCGTAGCCGCTCTGCGGCACCTCGAGGCCGGCCTCCTCCATCGCCTGCTTGAACTGGAGGCGGTCCTCGCCCAGGCGCAGCGCCTCGACGCCGGCGCCGAGCAGCTCGACGCCGAAGCGCTCGAGCGCGCCCGACTCGGCGAGCGCGAGCGTGAGGTTGATCCCGGTCTGGCCGCCGACGGTCGGGAGGATCGCGTCCGGCCGCTCGCGCTCGAGGATGCGCTCGACCGACTCGGGGATCAGCGGCTCGATGTAGGTGGCGTCGGCGAACTCCGGGTCGGTCATGATCGTCGCCGGGTTGGAATTGACCAGCACCACCCGGTAGCCCTCGCGGCGGAGCGCGCGGCATGCCTGGGTCCCGGAGTAGTCGAACTCGCACGCCTGCCCGATGACGATCGGGCCGGAGCCGACGATGAGGATGGAGCGGAGGTCGTCGCGGCGCGGCATCGGGGCCGGAGTGTAGCTCGGAACCGCGGTCAGCCGGCGGTGCCGGCGGCCGGGGTGTAGCCGCGGCAGGCGAGGACCGGCAGCCGCGGATAGCGCGGAAAGCGGGCGTCGAGGTCGGAGAGGCCGCAGCGGACGAAGACGCTGCGCGGCGAGGCTTGCAGCTCGAGGTGGACGCAGCGCGCGCACAGGCCGGGATCGGCCGGCAGGCGGGCGAGCGCCGAGCGGTCCACCTGCCCCTTGCGCGGGGTCGCCATCTCGGCGGCCACGCTATCAGCGGCGCCGAACCACCGGGCCCGGTCCCGGAATCGTCGCCTGCGAATAAACCAAACCACCCCCTGACCCGTACATACTGTCTGAAGGCCGCCGGCGACGGCGGCCGGACCCTACCGGGGGCTCCCCGGGCCGCGTCCGCGATCCGGTGACCGAGACCCCGCGCGGCGGACAGCCGCCGCCCCTCCAATGTCCCGCCACGGACCGCGGTCCCCTTCGGGGGGCCGCGCGTCTCACCATAGCCCCGGGGGCCGGGCGACCGGCCCCCGAGGTCCTCGCCTGTTCGGCTGCGAGGCGCGGGGGGAAGTGCTCGGCCGCCGAGCCTGGTAGATTGAGCCCATGGAGACGACGGGGCTGCCGGGGGCGGAGCTCATCGAGGAGGGGATCCGGGACTTGCGGCGGGGCGTCGAGTCGGTGCCGGCCCTCCTGGTGTCGATCGGTCACCCGCGGCTCCGGCAGCTCTTCGACGACCTCCCTCCGCCCGTCGCGGACTCCCCCGAGCATCGCCTCTACGAGCGGCTCTCCCGGTCCGACCCGGCACGGGCGCATTCCGCCTACAACGCGCTGATCCGCCGCCTGGTCAGCTTCGAGCGAGCGGCCGAGTGCGCGCGCTAGCGACCGCGGAGCGGATCGAGCGCTTCCTCGGCGAGCTGGGACGGAGCATCCGCAAGCCCACCGCGGTCTACCTGGCCGGGGGTGCGACCGCCGTGCTCCACGGCTGGAGGGAGTCGACCGTCGACGTCGATCTCAAGCTCGTCCCCGACTCCGACGAAGCGCTCCGCGCGATCCCCCGGCTCAAGCAGTCGCTCGACCTGAACGTCGAGCTGGCGGCACCGGACCAGTTCATTCCCGAGGTCCCCGGCTGGCGCGAACGCAGCGAGTTCATCCGGCAGGAAGGTCCGGTCTCCTTCTACCACTACGACCTCTACTCGCAAGCCCTCGCCAAGATCGAACGCGGTCACCGCCAAGACGTCGCGGACGTCGCCTCGATGGTCACGTCGGGGCGGATCGACCCGGCGACGCTCCGCTCGCTCTTCGCGGCGATCGAGCCCCAGCTCTACCGCTTTCCGGCCGTCGACCCGGAGTCTTTCCGCCGGGCCGTGCTCGCGGTGGCCGCGGGCGGGTGACCGCTCAGCCGCCCCCGTCGATCCCGAGATCCCGGTACACCGCCTCGACCGTCCGCTGCATCCGCAGCCGGTGGGGCTCGGCGTCGGGGGTGCCGTTGAACGCGATCGCGACGGCGAGGCCGTGGACCGGGTCGGCGAACGCGGTCGAGGAGCGGTAGCCGCTGTGGCCGTAGGTGCGGCGCGAGCAGAGGCGGCCGTAGCCGTAGGGGACGGCGCCGGATACGCCGCCCGCGCCGCCCAGGCCGCCGTCGCCGCCCGCGCCGTCCTCGCCACCTTCGCCGCTCTCGCCGCCCGCGCCGTAGTGCTTGTTGTCGGGGATGAAGCCGAGCCCCCAGTCGAGCACGTGCCGGAACGTGTGGTCGAACATCCCGACTCGGTGGCGGGCGGTCAGCGCCTCGACGGTCTGGGGGCGGAGCGCGCGCCGGCCGCGCAGCGCGCCGCCCGCGAGGAGCGCCTCGTAGAAGCGGCCCAGCTCGCGCACCGGGCCGCGGCCGTTGCCGCCGGGCGAGGGGCGGGTGACCCGCTCCTCGCGCGTCCAGCCGTGGCCGGAGGGGGAGCCCTCGCCGCGCTCGGTGCCGGCCTCGGCGGCGCCGGCGGTGTTCCACAGCGGCGCGATCCGGCCGCCGTACTCCCGGAAGCGTTCGGCGGGCATGCCGATCCAGGAGTCCTCCATCCCGAGCGGCTCGAGCACCTCGGCGCGGACGAAGCGGTCGAACGGGCGGCCGTCGAGCCGGCGCGCGATCTCGCCGAGCATGAACCAGCTCGAGGTCAGGTGGTAGCCGGCCTTCTCGCCCGGCGTCCAACGCGGCTCGAGCTTGCGCTCGCAGGTGCGGGCGATGATCGCGTCCCACGGCTCGTCCGGCCAACCGGTGCCGGCCATGCGGAAGCCGCCGGTGTGGGTGAGCGCGTGGCGGATGGTCACCCCGCCCTTGCCGCCGGCCGCGAACTCCGGCACGTGCGCCGCGATCGGATCGTCGAGCCCGAGCGCACCGGCCTCCCACAGCGTCGCGATCGCGACCGCGGTCACCGGCTTGGTCGACGACAGCCAGAGCATCAGGTGGTCGGGCGTCAGCTCCTCGCCGGGCCGCGCCCAGCCGAGCGCGAGGTCGGCGACCGGCTCGCCGCGACGCGAGACGTAGAGCTGCGCCCCGAGGTGCAGGCCCGCGCGGCGGCCCTCCTCGATCGCCGCCAACGTCTCCGGCAGGCAGCCGCCGCCGGCGCCCTGGATCGGCGCCGTCTCCTGGCTCGACTGCGTCACTCGTTTCGGGCTCGTCGTCGCAGTCGGTTCGCCCGGATCGACTCCGGCCCCCGGCTCCCGGTTCGCACCCGGCCCCTGGCTTCGACGGGTCGCCGGGTTCGCACCCGGCTCCCGCTTCGGTCCGGTCCGGCCAGATCCCGCGCCGCTCATGCCCGCTTGCGCGCCTCCAGCTCCTCGAGCGTCTGCGGCCAGTCCTCGCGCATCAGGCGCGAGAGCGCGCGGTCGGCGAGGAGCTTGCCGCCGGTCTGGCAGGTCGGGCAGTAGTTGGCCTCGTTCTCGGCGTAGATCAGGCGCTGGACGGGCGTGCCGCAGACCGGGCACGGCTGGCGATAGCGGCCGTGGACCGCCATCTCGGGGCGGAACGCGGTGACCTTGTCGGGGAAGCCGGCGCCGACCTCGCGCCGGGTGCGCTCGATCCACTCGCGGAGCACCTCGACCGCGGCGGCGTGGAGGCGCCGGGTCTCGTCGGCGGTGAGCTGGGCGGTGCGCTTCAACGGCGACATCCGGGCGCGGTGGAGGATCTCGTCGGAGTAGGCGTTGCCGATGCCGGAAAGGACGTGCGGGTCGGTCAACGCGCGCTTGACGGTGTGGTTCTCGCGGGCGAGGGCGGCGCCGAACTCGGCGGCGCTGGAGTCGAGCACCTCGAGCCCGCCCCGGTCGTGCTCGGCGAGTCCCGCCTCGCCGGCGACGACGTGGAGCGACGCCCGCTTCTTGCTGCTCGCCTCGGTCAGGAGCGCCGTGCCGTGCTCGAAATCGAACGCGGCGAGGCCGTTTTTCTTCGGCACGGCGGGCGGCGGCGCGCCGGCGGCGCGCGGCCGCCAGCGGAAGCGGCCGGCGATCATCAGGTGGAAGACGAGGTGGAGGTCGCCCTCGAGCCGCCAGACGATCCGCTTGCCGAGCCGGGAGAGGCCGACCACCCGCCGCCCTTCGGCGGCCGCGACCGGCGGCGCGATCGAGCGCACCAAGAACGGGCTCGCCAGCCGCACCCGCTCGAGCGTGCGGCCGAGGATGTGGCGCTCGAACGCCTCGAGGTAGACGACGACGTCGGGCAGCTCGGGCACGGCGGGGAGTCTACGAGACGACCGGCGCGGGCTCGAGAATCCGGTTCGCACCGACGCGACGCGCCGCCGGGCGGATCTCGTACTACGCTTGCGGCCGCCGGCGCGCCCGCGGACCCGGCCGCGGCGGTCGATGCCCGACTCACCATGTCTCACCACGACGCCGCCGCCGCGACCGCCTTCGGGGAGGCGACTGCACGGCTCGGAGACGCAGGCCCGCGGCCGGGACTCCGCCGCCGGGTCGCGCCCGGACTCGCCGCCGCCTCGCCCGGGCACGCCCGGTGCGGACTCGGCCGGCTCGCCCCCGTTCTCCTCGCCGCCGCCCTCCCCGCCGTCGCCGGCGCGGTGATCGGCCCGCCCGCCGAGAACCCGGAGTCGACGGTGCGCCTGATCTCGCCCTGGGCGGTGGCGCCCGCCGAGGGCGACCTGTGGCTCGGGCTCGAATTCACCACTGTCCCCGGCTGGCACGTCTACTGGAAGAACAGCGGTGACGCCGGCTACCCGCCGGTCGTCTCGTTCGAGCCGACGCCCGAGATCGCCGCCTCGGAGCTGCTCTACCCGGCGCCCGAGCGTTACGAGCTGCCCGGCGGGCTGGTCGCGTTCGGCTACGAGCACGAGGTCGTCTACCCGCTGCGCGCGCGCCTGGCCGCCCCCGGCCGCGAGCGGCTCGAGGTCGCCGCCGACCTCGACTACCTGGTGTGCGAGGTCGACTGCATCCCCTACAGCGTGCGGCTGACGCTCGAGCAGCCGCTGGCCGGCGCCGGCCGCCCGGCGGTCGAGGACCCGGCGACGGCGCCGCGCCTCGCCGCCTGGCGCGACCGGCTGCCGGCGCCGCCGGAGGCGCTCGGGCTGACCACCCGCGGCGCGCTCGACCTCG
>CAZNIX010000006.1:16175-34646 GCA_964573125.1 uncultured Thermoanaerobaculia bacterium | reverse complement strand
GCCGCCGCCCGGGCGCTCGTCGCCGCGTGGTACCCGGAGCTGCCCGCGGCGGCTCGGCCCACCGTCCCGCCCCTGCCGCCGGCGCCGCCGGTCGCCGCGGTGCCGGCTTCCCGCGCCGACCTCACCGCCCGCGAGCGCGAGGTGGAGCGCGCCGAGGCCCTGAGCCGCCTGGCTCACAAGGTGGTCGAAGCCCCCGCGCTCGGCGTCGGCTGGAAGCGCATCGAAGACAGCCTCGGCGAGTTCTCCGGCCCGGTCTTCGCGTTCGGATGGGCGGTGCCGCTGTTCGACCGCCGTCAGGCCGACCGCCTCGAAGCGGAGGCGCGGCTCGCCGCGGCGAGGGCCGGGCTGGACCTGGCCCGCGCGCGGGTCGAGGCCGAGCAGGAAGGAGCGCTCGCCGCCTACGCCCTCCTTCGGAGCGAGTCCACCGACGCGATCCGGGCGGCCGCCGACGGCGAGGCGCTCGTCGCCGGGGCGGAGGCCGCCTACCTGCTCGGCGAGGCCGGGCTGACCGACTTCCTCGACGCGCTGCGCGCGGCCGTCGCGATCCGCGAAACCGCCCTGGCCGTCCAGGAGGCCGCCCTGTCCGCGCACCGCAACCTGGAGGCCGCCCTCGGGCGGCCGCTGACTTCCCCCGCCGGAGGCTCGCCATGAAGCGGTCATTCGTCCTCGTCCTGGTCAGCGCCGCTGCAATCCAGCCGTCCTGCGCGCGTGCACCCGCACCAGGCGAGCACGCGCACCGCGCCAGCGGCGCGGACGCGGCGCACGCGCACGCCGCCGCGGCCGAGAACTGGTCGGTCACCGCCTGGAGCGAGCACTACGAGCTGTTCGCCGAGACCGAGCCGCTGGTCGCCGGCCGCGCGGCCCACGCCCACGCCCACTTGACCTACCTGCCCGACTTCTCGGCCCTCGGCGCGGGCTCGGTCGCCGGCGTCCTGCGCGGGCCGGACGGCGAGCGGAGCTTCGTCGCCCCCGCGCCGGTGCGCCCCGGGATCTTCAGCGTCGTCCTCGAGCCCGCGCGCCCCGGGACCTACGAGCTCGCCTTCCGGGTGGACAACGAGAAGGCGAGCGAGGAGATCGCCGCCGGCAAGGTGCGGGTCGGGGACGAGGCGTCGCCCGGCGGTCTGGTCGAAGCGCCCGCCGGAGCGCCGGACGAGGGGGCCGCGACCGGCGAGCCGGTCGCGTTCCTCAAGGAACAACAGTGGCGCACGGAGTTCGCCACCGAGTGGGCGCGCGAGGGAAGCGTGCGCCGGGGCCTGCGCGCGCCGGGAAGGGTACGACCCGCGAGCGGCGGGGAGGCCACCGTCACGGCGCCGGTGGACGGGTTGATCAGCGCCGAGCGCTGGCCGCACGCCGGGCTCGACGTGCCGCGGGGCGCGCCGCTCTTCGTGCTGACGCCGCGCGTGGTCGCCGATCAGAGCCTGGCCGGGCTTCGGGCCGCGGTCACGGAGCTGGAGTCCGAGCTCGGCGTCGCGCAGGCGAGAGTCGACCGGCTGCGCGAGCTGCTCGCGGTCGAGGCGGCGAGCCGCCGCGAGACCGAAGAGGCGGCGGCTCGGGTGGCGGCGCTCACCGCCCGGCTCGACGCCGCACGCCGGGAGCGCGAGACCGCCGCGGCGGTGCGCGGCGGCAGCGGCGCCGGGCCGGAGCGTTTCCGCATCGCGTCGCCGATCGCCGGCCGGGTGGCCGAGGTGGCGGTCTCCCCCGGGCAGTTCGTCGCCGCCGGCACGCCGCTCGCCCGCGTCGTCGACGCCTCCCCGGTGTGGCTGGAGCTCGCGCTCCAGCCGGAGCAGGCGGCGGCGCTGGCCGGGACGCCGGCGGGCCTCTCCGTGCGCCGCTGGGCCGAGGACGAGCCGCTCCTGATCGCGGGCGCGGACCTCCGCCTGGTCGCGAGCGCCCCGGAGCTGGACCCGGGCACGGGCACCGTCGCGGTGATCCTCGAGGTGCGGCGCGGCGTCGACGTGCTTCGGCTGGGGAGCCGCGTCGAGGCCGAGGTGCTGCTGCCCGGCGAGCTCGCCGGCGTCGTCGTGCCGGCCTCCGCCTTGATCGACGACGGCGGAGTCGAAATCGTCTACGTGCAACTCGGCGGTGAGAGCTTCGACCGGCGGAAGGTCGAGATCGAGGCGCGTCAGGGCCCGCTCGCCCTGGTCCGAGGCCTCGCGGCCGGGGAGCGGATCGTGACCCGGGGAGGCAACGCGATCCGCCGCAGCGCGCTGCTCGGTGCCGGCGCCGTCGAGGGCCACGTCCACTAGGAGGAGACCCGTCATGCTCGACGCCCTCATCGGCTTCTCGCTTCGCCACCGCGGGCTGGTCCTGCTGGTGGCCGGTCTCCTCCTGGTCGTCGGCTCGGTCTACGTGGCCGGCTTGCCGATCGATGTCTTTCCGGACGTCAGCGCGCCCGCGGTCACGGTAGTCACCGAGGCGCGCGGCATGGCGCCCGAGGAAGTGGAGCTGTTGGTGACGTTGCCGGTCGAATCGGTGCTCAACGGCGCGCCGGGCGTGCGGCGGGTGCGCTCGGTCTCCGCGGCGGGGATCTCGGTGGTCTGGGTCGAGTTCGGCTGGGGGCAGGACGTCTACCGCGCTCGCCAGGTGGTCTCCGAGCGCCTGCTGGGAGCCGAGCTTCCGGCGAGCGTCGACACGCCGCAGCTCGGGCCGATCAGCTCGGTGATGGGCGAGATCACGTTCATCGCCCTGACCTCGGAGACGGTTTCGCCCATGGAGCTGCGCCTGCTCGCGGAGACGGTGGTCCGCCGCGCTCTGCTCTCGGTCCCGGGGGTGTCCCAGGTGGTGCCGATCGGCGGCGACGTGCGGGAGTACCAGGTCGAGGCCGACCCGATCGCGCTCGCCCAGCGGGGGATCACCGTCGACGACCTGACCGCGGCGATCGAGCGGGCGAGCCGCAGCGCGGCCGCCGGGTTCCACGTCGACCGCGGGCAGGAGTACCTGGTGCGCGGGCTGGGACGCGCACGCGGCGCGGCGGACCTCGCCGCCACCGTCGTGCGCAACGAAGACGGCGTACCGGTCACGGTCGGCGACGTCGCCGCCGTGCACGAGGGTCCCGAGCCGAGCCGCGGCACGGCCTCCTACAAGACCCGTCCCGCCGTCATCCTCTCCGTCCAGAAACAACCGGACGCCAACACGCTGGCGCTCACCCGCGAGATCGACGACCTGCTCGCCGGCCTCGCCCGATCGCTGCCCGAGGGCGTCGAGATCGAGACCGAGAACTTCCGCCAGGCCGACTTCATCGGGGTGGCGATCGACAACGTGGCGGCGGCGCTCCGCGACGGCGCGGTGCTCGTGGTGATCATCCTGCTGCTCTTCCTGGGCAACCTCCGCACCACGCTGATCTCGGCGCTCGCCATCCCGCTGTCGCTGGTGGCGGGGCTGCTGGTCATCTCGCTCTTCGGCTACACCATCAACACCATGACCCTGGGCGGACTGACGATCGCCCTCGGCGCCCTGGTGGACGACGCCATCATCGACGTCGAGAACGTCTTCCGCCGGCTGCGCCAGCAGCGGGCCTTGCCGGAGGCGCAACGCCGCAACAGCTTCGAGGTGGTGTTTCGTGCCTCCTCCGAGGTGGTGGGTCCGATCCTCTTCGCGACATTGATCATCATCCTGGTCTTCCTGCCGCTGTTCGTGCTGCCCGGCATGGAGGGGCGCCTGCTCCGCCCGCTCGGCTTCGCCTACGTCGCCGCGCTCGCCGCCTCGCTCCTGGTCTCGCTCTCGGTGACGCCGGTGCTCTGCCTGCTGCTGCTGCCGAGCTCGGCGGCGCTCGACCGGCGCGACGCCTGGCTCCTGCGCGCCCTCCACCGTGCCTATCGGCCGACCCTCGACTGGTCGCTGCGCCACCAGCGGACCGTGATGACGACGGCCCTGGCGGCCACCGCCGGGGCCGTGGCCGCCCTGTTCTTTCTCGGCCGGAGCTTCCTGCCGCCGTTCAACGAGGGATCGCTGACGGTGGCGATCGTCAGCCCCCCGGGCATCACGCTCGCCGAGGGCGACGCCGTGGGCCGCCAGGTCGAGCAGGCCCTGCTCGCGTTTCCCGAGGTGGTCTCGACCAGCCGCCGCACCGGGCGCGCCGAGCGCGACGAGCACGTCCAAGGGGTCAACGCCTCCGAGATGGAGGTGGTGCTGCGAAAGGGCCGACCCAAGGACGAGCTGCTCGCCGCGATGCGCCAGGCCGTGGCCACCATCCCGGGCGCTCAGGTCACCTTCGGGCAGCCGATCAGCCATCGCATCGACCACATGATCTCGGGCATCAAGACCAACCTGGCGGTCAAGATCTTCGGTCCCGACCTCTCCGTGCTGCGCGGCCTGGCGGCGCGCGCGGAGTCGCTCCTCGCCTCGGTGCCCGCGGTCGTGGACGTGTCCAACACCGAGCAGGCGAGCGTGCCCCAGCTCATCGTCGATTTCGACCGCCGTGCGCTACCGCTCCATGGCCTCACTCCCGCGAGCCTCTCCCGTTCGGTCGAGGCGCTGTTTCAGGGCACCGAGGCCGGCGAGATCGTCGAGCGCGGGGTCGTCTCGCGGGTCGTCGTCCGCCTGCCGGAGCGCCTGCGGGAGTCGCGCGAGGAGCTGGCGGCGCTGCCGGTGTCCACCCCCTCCGGCAACACGGTCCGGCTGGGCGACGTCGCCCGGCTACGGTTCGATCTCGGGCCCGGGCTCGTCCGCCGCGAGAACGTCGAGCGGGTGGCGATGGTCACCGCCAACATCGCCAGCGCCGACCTGACCGGCACGGTCGATCAGGTGCGCCGCCAGGTCGAGGCAGGACTCGACCTCCCGGCCGGGTATCGCATCGTCTACGGCGGACAATTCGAAGAGGCGGCGCGCAGCGTGCGCAACCTCGGCGGCCTTTCCGTCGCGGTCGTGATCGCGATGGGCGCGCTGCTCTACGTCGCGTTCCGCAACCATCGCCACACCCTGATCGTGCTGGTCAACCTCCCGCTCGCGCTGGTCGGCGGCGTGTTCGCCGTGGCGCTTTCGGGCGGCGTGCTGTCGGTCGCCTCGCTGGTCGGCTTCATCACGCTCTTCGGCATCGCGACGCGCAACGGCGTCCTCCTGGTCTCGCACTACCAGCACCTGATGGTCGAGGAAGGGCTGCCTCTCCTCGAGGCGGTGGTCCAGGGCTCGCGCGAGCGGCTGGCGCCGGTGCTGATGACCGCACTGTGCGCCGGTCTCGCCCTCGTCCCCCTCATCCTGGCCGGGGGGAAACCCGGCAACGAGATCCAGAGCCCGATGGCGGTCGTGATCCTCGGCGGGTTGCTGAGCTCGACCTTCCTCAACCTCGTCCTCGTCCCCGTGTTGTTCGCCCGGTGGGGCGGGCCCGGGCGGCGGGCGGAAGGCGAGACCGTCGCGCCGTGACCGTGGCCGGCCGGCGCTCGACCCGGGCGGAGGGCGGCGCGCGGAGCGGTGCCGGCGGCGGTGTCGCTAGAATGCCGGCCCATGGTCCGCGGGAGGGTCGACGTCGCGACTCGACGAGGGGTTGCACGGCACGCGTTCGTGCTGGTCGCGGCGGGCGCTCTGGCCGTGGCGTCGAACGCCCCGGCTCAGGAGCCTTGCCTCGACTGCCACGACGGCCCGGAAGTCGCCGCGGTCGCCGAGGGGCTCCACTCGTTCCTCGCCTGCGCCGACTGCCACGCCGGGGCCGACTCGGCCGACCATCCCGAGGGGATGGCGGCGCCGGAGGCGGCGTGCGCCGACTGCCACGACGCGGCCGGCGAGTTCGCGCGCAGCATCCACGCCGCGGTCGCCGCCGAGGAGGCCGACGGCTGGTTCGACGGCTGCGCGAGCTGCCACGGCCCGATCCATGCGCTGGCCGCGTCCGCCGACCCCGCCTCGCCGGTCCACCCGGCGCGCCTGGCCGATACCTGCGGCGGCTGCCACGCCGACCCGCGGATGGCCGAGCGCTCCGACTTCCGGCGCCTGCAGCCGCTCGAGGCCTACCGGGCGAGCGTCCACGCGCGCGCGCTCGCCGACGGCGACGGCGGCGCCACCTGCGCGAGCTGCCACGGCGCGCACGCGATCCTGCCCGCGGCCGATCCGGAGTCGTCGGTGTCGCGGGCGCGGGTGCCGGCGACCTGCGGCGCCTGCCACGGCGAGATCGCCGCCGCGTTCGGCGACAGCATCCACGGCCGGGCGGCCGCCGGCGGGGTGAGCGATTCCCCGATGTGCACCGACTGCCACGGCGAGCACCGCATCCTCTCGCCCCAGGAGCCGGGGTCGCCGGTCTACGCGACCAACATCCCGCGCCTGACCTGCGGCCGCTGCCACGGCGATCTGCGCCTGGCCGATCGCTTCGACCTGCCGGCCGACCGGGTGCCGGCGTTCGACGACAGCTACCATGGGCTGGCGATCCGCTCGGGCCGCACCACCGTCGCCCACTGCGGCTCGTGCCACGGCATCCACGACATCCTCCCCTCGACCGATCCGGCGTCGAAGACCCACCCGGCGAACCTCGCGGGGACCTGCGGCGAGTGCCACGCGGGAGCCGGCACGGTGTTCGCGATCGGCCCGGTGCACGTGGTACCGACCGCGCGCGAGCACGCGACCGTGTACTGGGTGCGCCGGATCTACCTGTGGCTGATCGCGCTCCTGATCGGCGGCATGGTCGCCCACAACGCCCTCGACCTCTACCGCAAGGGGCGGCTCGGCCTCGGGCGGGCCGCGCCGGCGGCGGCGGCCGGCCGCGAGCGGATGTCGGCGCCGTTCCGCGCCGCCCACGGCCTCTTGGCGGTGACCTTCATCGTGCTCGCCTGGAGCGGCTTCGCGCTCAAGTACCCGGAGACCTGGTGGGCGCGGCCGCTCCAGGCCGGCGAGGACCTGCGCGGCGCCGTCCACCGTTGGGCGGCGGTGGCGATGCTCGCCGCCGGGGCGTTCCACGCCGTCCATCTCGCGGTCAGCCGCCGGGCGCGCCGCTGCATCGCGCGCATGGTCCCCCGCGTCGCCGACCTGCGCGAGCTGAGGGCGCGCGTGGCGTTCCTGCTCGGCCGCCGGCGGCACCCGCCGCCGGCGCCGTGGCTCGGCTACCCGGAGAAGATGGAGTACCTGGCGGTGGTCTGGGGCACGATGCTGATGGCGGTCACCGGCTTCCTGCTCTGGTTCGAGACCCTGACCCTGCGCTGGCTGCCGAGCTGGACGCTCGACCTGGCGACCGTCGTCCACTTCTACGAGGCCGTGCTCGCCACCCTCGCGATCCTGGTCTGGCACTTCTACGCCGTGATCTTCGACCCCCTGGTCTACCCGATGGACCCCGCCTTCCTCACCGGCCGCTCCGCCCCCGGCCGCGACGCCGAGCGCGAACCGCCGGAGTAGCTGGAGGCCGCGAACCGAGCTCGACCTCCGCCGGTTCGGGAGCTACCACTCCTCGCCTACCGGCTCTCACCCACCCGCTGGCTGGTACACTCCGAGTGCAGTTGACATGCGAATCCGCGGACTCCGAGTGAAGTACGGTTGCGCTGGTCTTCCGCGGCTGAAGCTTCGGGCGTAGGGTGACTTGGCTCCAATGATGAGCCGTTGAAACGTGGAACTCCCCTCCATCCCAGATGTCCACGCCCAAGGTGATCGCTTCTGAGTCAGTCGGCGAGCAGGCCGACTATGGGATCGTCACGGCGCTCCGCGACGAGCTGGCAGCTCTCCGGGCCGTCCTCGGAGCCACCGAGGAGGTGCAGCTTGGCGACCGGGACATCCGCTACTACTACCGGTCGCGCGTGAGGTGCCAGGACGGCTCGGAGGTGGTCGTGGTTTGCGCCTGCGCCAACGACATGGGCCAGAAGCCGGCTCTCAATCTCACCCGCGATCTGATCGCCGCCTGGCGCCCTCGGCACCTTCTCCTGATCGGGATTGCCGGCGGTTTTCCAGGCCGTGGCGCCTCCCATGGCGATGTGATCGCGCCGCTCCAGGTGCATTACTACGAGCCGGGCAAGCTGGTGCCAGCGGGCGCCGCGCCGCGCGGGAACGAAGTGCCGCGAGTACCCAGGTGGCGCATCTACCGGGCTTCGGCAAAACTGCATGCTGCGGTCGAGGCCCTCGCTCTCGAAGAGGGGAGGCCCTGGGCAGGGCGCATCCAGGTGGCGCGTCCGGATGGTGCGGCAGGGGTGGTGCCGAAGATCCTGCGCGCCGATCTTGCCTCCGGTGAGGAGGTGTGGGCGTCGCTGGAGTCCGCCATCGCCCAGGAGGTCCTGTCTCACTCGGACAAGATCCTCGGCGTCGAGAACGAGGCTGCCGGCTTCCTGAGCGCCGTCGAGGAGTCCGCGCACCCACCCGACGCGCTCGTCGTGAAGTCATTCTCCGACCTGGTGGAGGGCAAGGACGACCGCTGGAGGACTTTCGCGGCGACGGCCTCGGCGACCTTTGCCGTGACCCTGATCGAGAAGGTGGGCAGCCGCTACGGTGGTACGTCGGTTGCTCTGTCCGCGCAAGGGAAGAAGCGCCTGGAGGCGGCGTGGAAGGCGCTTGATGGTCTCGACTACGAGGGCGCCGCTCATCTCGCAGAGGAGGCTGCCGACCTCGCGCTGAGGGCTGGTGACCGGGCGCTCGAGGGCCGCGCCCGGCGCCAAGCCGTGCGGTCCTGGGGTGATCACCTGGCGGCAGGCAGGGTGAGCAAGCAGGTCACGGCGACAACCCTCTCCCGTATCCGGGAGCATCTGGGAGTCCTCGAACGGAGGTTCGAAATCACGCCCGGACACCTTGCGGTCGAGAAGGCGCGGCTCAAGCTCTTCGAAGAAGATGTCGATGCAGCCCTCGCCTTGGCTCACGAGGCTCTTGGCGTTGCGGAGGACGGGACCACAGACTGGGCAGATGCACTGATTTTTGCTACGCAGGCCTACTGGCATCAAGGTAGAGCGGCGGAGGCGCTGACCGCGCTCGGTCCTCGGATGGAGCGTGCTCGATCCGAGGGTGATCTAGAAACGCGCTTGGTCATGGCCGGCACCCTCTTCCGCACAAGTTGGAAAGCCCAGAGGGCAACCGCTGATGACGTGAGATCCTTCTGCACGTTTGTCCGGGAACTTGTGGATCAACATGATCTGGAGCGGGACCGAGCCCTCTTGGCGCTGCAAGAAGTCAACTCGGAGCTCGGCAATTCAGATGCCTCCACCGAACGGCTCAGTGTCTGCGAACTCGCGCACGATTTGGCGGCCGAACTCGAAGACGCGGGAAGAGCTGCTTCGATTGCCCTAGAAGTGGCCGAGTTGGCCGCAGCCACCGCTGTAGGGAAGAAGGCCCTCCACTACTTGGGAAAAGCCGCTTCCTGGGTCGAGCGGTCAAGAACAGCGCAGGCCTCCGTGGATGATGATGACGCAGCGTCCATGCGGGCGGTCTACCTCTTCAGTCGAGGCCGCATTCTTTTTCGCCTGGCAGGGCATTCTGCCTCGGCGCCCAAGCCTGTTCTGGAGCTCCTTCGCGACGCTCTGGCTTCACTCGAAGAGGCTGAAACTTTCGGGATCGAGAATCGAGCTCTCCTTCGAGGCGATGTCGAGCTGTACCTAGCCGATGTAAGGTGGTGGCGAGGGAGAACGGCCTTCGAACTGAACCGCTTCGATGAGGCAGCCCTCCTTCTTCGGAATGTCCGGTCGGATGCAGCGATGGCTCATCCACGATTCTCAGTCGAGGTGGGCCTGCCCGCCTGGCTGCTCGAGGCAGAGGCATACTACCTTGGTGGCCATTTCGATGAAGCATTGGACTCGGTAGATGCCCTGGTGAAGGCGGCTCCTCCCGAGGAAGCCACAAGAAAGCGAGCGGAGGCATTCAAGGGCTATCTCTCGAAGCGAGTCAAGCCCCTCCGCGAGTGGCTCGAATCTGCTGACGCCGGGGATCTCAGAAAGAAAGCCAAGGCAACGTGCGTACGGGAAGTCGTCGCTCAGCAGCTCGATCCGCTTATTCAGTGGTGGGATGAGTGGCGGGGCCATCAACCCGCGCCACCCTACTCAGAGATTCTGGACTTCTGGGCCCGCGGCGGGTTTGTCCGAGCCGCGGCTGCAATCCGGGCGAAGCCCATGGCGGCTATTGCCGTGGATACACGGAGTCTCGATGACATCAGGCTGTGGGCCAGAGTCTTCTGCCCGTTGTTTGAAACCGTGGTGATGAAGTGGAAGGGCGATCTTGGCTGCGGCATGGTGCTGACGCCAATGGACATGGAGTACGGCGGCCCCGGTGCTTTCGGCGGCCATGGCTACAACGTCACCAGTTCGCTCGGCAAGAGTCCAAAGGGGCGCCCCTGGCCTGTCGCGATGAGCTGGGCGAACCCCTTGCCGCGCGAGCTCGCAGCCTTTCTAGCGACGGAAGCGCTGCCGCTCTTCAAGGCCGGGCGACTCCTCGTGGTCCCAGCTCCTCTCGTGGGCTGCACCCAAACGGCCGTAGGCTGGACGGATCATCTTCTCGTCGACGGCCTTCTCGGAGGCGCAGTCAACGTCATTGGGGCCGGCGAGGAGGAACCGAGGCAGGCCGGAAGGCAGCGAGTGCTCGACCTCTCGAAGGTTGCAGTGCCCTACATCGAGGACGTGCCTCTCTCCGATCTGGCCAGTGTCCTTGCTGAGATGGAGGACTGGCTGAGCCCCTTGCGATCCCTCCTCTTTCGCTCCATTCTCAGCCAGGATCTACGCCATGAGAACTGGCAAGCTATCAGTGCCATGGAGAGCGACATCAGGGATGCATGCAGGGGGCTACGGGAGCACCTGACTTCTATTGCCAAGGGGCAACAATGGCGAGTCGCCGACGAAGGGGGCGCGTTTGCCGCGGCGCTTCCTGGGCCCAGCCAGGCTGGCCGTGAACCCGTTACCGACCTCCTGCGAGCCATTTCGCCCAACTGGGAAGTCGGTCCGTGGATTCCTTATTGGCGCCTTGAGAGTGCTGGTGGGCGTCTCGACTGGACCTGCCCGCTCGATAACCCGAGTGAGCCTACCGACAGGCCGGATCAGCCGGAGATCGTTCAAAGCTGGCTGTGGCCAGGAACAGGTGGATGGGGCATGATTCTCGCGAGGCGTGTTCCATAGGAGAGCGACGAGCAAGCGCGATGCGGAACCGCCGGCCCCCGGTGCTGGTCTTGGACACCGAGGCGTTGGCGCAGCTCCCAGGAGGTCTCGGGAGACCGCCTCGGGAGACGAGCGTCATGTCGCCGTCGTGTCCGACGCCTCGCAGACGTTAGAACGCCAGGTGGATGAGGACGTCGGATTGCGCCAGAGGCGCTTGCCTTCGACTCTCCAGGTCCATCAGGGCTGCACGCCCTGGTGGCACTCCCAGCAGCCGACCTCGCGCCACATGTCGGCGATGTCGACCGGGTGGCGGAACTCGAGGCCCTCGGCGATCGAGGCGGTCTCGAACACCTCGCCGTTGCCCTGGGCGAGGATCACGTGGCAGGCGTCGCAGCTCGCCGAGACCCGGTGACCGCCCTCGGCGACGTGGTTGCCGGCGTGGCAGCGCATGCAGCCGATGCTGTCGAAGTGGCCGGTGTGGCTGGGGTAGTCGGACCACTGCGCGTTCATCGCCGGGAAGATGTTGCCGGCGTAGGCCTGCTGGACCGCCTGGACCGCCTGCTCGAGGGTCGCGCGCCGGCCCTCGAAGACCTCGGGCACGTTCTCGCGGTAGTGGGAGACGAGGGCGGTCGCGATGCCCGAGAGCGCCTCCGGCTTGGACTCGTACCCGGCGGCCATCGCCTCCACCGCCAGCCGCTTGATCGCGGGCAGGCCGGGATCGACGGCGCCGCGCCGCAGCGCGAGATCGATCGCCTCGTCGGGCGAGAGGTAGACGTGGCTGGGCCGGTTGTGGCAGTCCATGCAGTCCATCACCCGCGGCTCGGCGGCGGCGATCTCCTCCTCGGTCAGCGGGTTGCTCTCGTCCTGGTAGACGGTCACCGCGCCGGTGCGGCGGTCGGTCACGCGCACCCACGGGATCTCGGTGCGCTCGTGGTCGCGGGCGATGTACTCGAGCTTGGCGCCGATGTTCATGTGCCAGTGGATCCCCGAGGCCTGGCCGCGGGCGGGGTCGCCGCCGCCGGTCTTGATCAGCAGGTCGATCGACCACGGGGTGTTGGCGTCGTCGTAGAGGTAGTGGCTGTAGCGGCGCTGCTGGCCGCCGAAGAACATCTGCGGCCAGTGGCAGCGCTCGCAGGTCTCCTGCGCCGGCCGCAGGTTCGCGACCGGGGTCGGGATCGGCCGCGGGTAGCGGTCGGTGAGCGTGGCGTAGACCTGATAGGCGCCGGAGAGCTTGGCCTTGACCCACCAGTCGGCGCCCTCGCCGATGTGGCAGGCGGAGCACGAGACCCGGGCGTGGGGCGAGGACTGGTAGGTGGTGTACTCGGGCTCCATCACCTGGTGGCAGGTGGTGCCGCAGAACTCGACCGACTCGCTGTAGTGGAACGCCTCGTAGCTGCCGATCCCGCTGGTGGTGAGCAGCACCGCGGTGCCGGCGAGGAAAACCAGCACCGCGTTGCGGTGTCCGGGCCGGCTGAGGTCGACCACCGGCCAGTGCGCCGGGCCCCGCCCCTCGGTCCGCCGGTGGCGGGCGCGGATCATGCCGATCGGGATCAGCGCCAGGCCGAAGAACAGGACCGCCGGCAGGACCAGGTAGATGAAGATCCCGAAATACGGGTTGTGCAGCTCCTCGAGGAAGAAGCTGAGGACGAGCAGCAGGACGGCGAGCAGACCGGTGACGAACGCCACCGCGGCGCCGAGCGCGCTGATCGGGTTGTAGACGGAGTTCGGTAGCCTCATCGCAGCCTGGTGTAATCGCGGCTCGGTCGGCGCCGCGGGGCGCGGCGCTCGGAGGCGCCGCGGCCGCCGCGTGCGGACGACGGGGATCGGTCCTACTTCGCCGCCTGCTCCTGGAGCCAGGCGATCAGCGCCTGCAGCTCCTCGTCGCTGCCGGTGAACTGCTTGCTGTGCTTCTTGCCGTCGATCTCCTGCTCTTTCTTGAGGTAGGCGGCGAGCGTCGCCGCGTCGGGCAGCTCGACCGTCGACAGATCCGGCCCCTTGAGCTTCTCGCTCTTGGTCGTCGCCTCGATGCCGGCGCTCGACACCGCGTGACAGAGGTTGCACTTCTGGGCCAGGAAGACCTCCTTGCCGTCGGCCCCCTCGGCGGTGGGCGCCGCGAGCGCGAACGCGCCGACGACGAGCAAGGCGGCGGCGAGCAGGCTGGCGTGGGTGCGCATCGGGTCTCCTTTCGGGTCGAAGTCCGTCGGCCGGCCGGACACCGGCCGACCGGCGCCGACTCTACCGTCATCGCGCGGCCGGTGCACAGGCTCGACGGGTGGGCGAGGGCGCCGCGGCCGGCCCACCCGCCGGGGCGGGCGGGCCGCCGCCCGTCGGTGGGTTGTCGCGATCGGCGTCGCGGCGATATCCTCCGCATTGCAGAATAGTGCGAAATGACCACGAGGAGGGGACCCATGACGCCTCGCACCTTCGGAGTTCACGCCCTCGCGGCGAGCCTGCTCGCCGGCTGGGCGCTGGTCGCCGCCGGCCCCGCGCCGGCGCCCGAGACCGGCGACCCGCCGGCCTGGACCGCCGAGGACTGCGCCGCCTGCCACGAGGAAGCGGTCTCGGGCCTGGCGGGCAAACCGCACGCCGCGCCGCCGGGGTGGACCGCGGAGAACGCGTGCGCCGCCTGCCACGGCGACCCGACCGCCCACCTCGAGGCCGCCGGCGAGGCGCCGCCCCGGTCCTTCGGCGCCGCCACGCCGCTGCTCGAGCGGATCGACGCCTGCCGCTCGTGCCACGGCGACACCCATCCGCGCTTCCTCGCCGCCGCGCACGCGCAGGCGGGCATGGACTGCGCCTCCTGCCACACCGTCCACGGCGCGCTGGCGCCGGGCGCCGCCGGCCGTGCGATGCTGCCGCCGCCGGAGGCGGGGCACGCCGGGCGCCTCGACGGCATCTCCGCTTTCTGCGCCGATTGCCACGCCGACGTCGCGCACGATTTCGAGCTCAACGAGCGCCACCGCCTGCAGGAGGGGATCCTGACCTGCACCTCGTGCCACGACCCGCACGCGCCGGCGACCCGGACCGTGCTCGGCGGCTTCAAACAGGAGGCGTGCATCGACTGCCACACCGACAAGGGCGGGCCGTTCGTGTTCGAGCACGGCTCGGCCAAGGTCGAGGGGTGCGTCGCCTGCCACACCCCGCACGGCTCGATCAACCGCCACCTGCTGACCTTCCAGGCGACCGGCGAGCTGTGCTACTCGTGCCACGCGGTGGTGCCCGGCTTCCACGTCGCCGGCAGCCCGCCGCGGTTCACGTTCGACACCAACTGCACCAACTGCCACTCCAGCATCCACGGATCGAACCTCGATCCGTTCTTCCTGAAGTGAGGAGGCCGGCCGTGTTGCGCACAAACCACGCATCCGCCCGCGTCCGCCGGGCCCTGCTGCTCGCCGCGCTGCCGCTGACCGCCGTCCTGCTCGCCATCGCGCCGGGCACCGCGCGGGCCGAGGGCGACGACGACGGCTTCTCGGGGAGCTTCCTGATCGGCCTGCGCTCGGTCGACGTCAACGGCGCCGAGCGCAAGTTCCGCGAGGACTACGACCTCGAAGACGGTCCGCGGCTGTTCGAGTTCCGGCTCGACCTCGCCCCCGAGGGCGGCCTCGGCGGCGTCGCCGACCATCTCTTCATCGACGCCTCGAACCTCGGCGGCGATCCCTACGAAACCTTCTCGTTCGGCCTCGAGAAGAGCGCGGCCTACGACTTCCGCTACGACCGCCGGGTCTCGCACTACTTCTACGAGGACGTCATCCTGCCGCCCGAGCTGGCGAGCGTCCGCGGCTCGACCGGCGGCGACTTCCACCACTTCGATTTCGAGCGTGTGCTCGACCGCGCCGCGCTCGACGTCGATCTCTCCTCGGCGGCCAAGTTCCACTTCGGATTCGACCGCTTCACCAAGGTCGGCACGGGCTCGACCACGCTCGATCTCTCGCGCGACGAGTTCGAGCTCGAGCGGGTGTTCGACGAGTCGCTCAGCGACTACCACGGCAGCTTCGAGTACGCCTGGGACAAGGTCACGCTGGTGCTCGAGGAGCGCTACCGCGACTATGAGAACCTGGTCGAGGTCTTCGCGCCCGGCCAGACGCAGGGTGAGACCCCCGGCCCCGCGATCCTCGACTTCTACTTCCTCGACCAGCCCTACGACCTCACCGGCTTCCGCCACACCGCGCGGGTGATCGCCCGTCCCACCCCGCGCCTCGACCTGCTCTTCTCGGCGAGCCTCGACGACGCCGAGCTCGACGTCGAGGCCACGGAACGCTCCAAGGGCCTGGCGTTCAACGGCCTGCCGCTCGCGACCAACGTCGCCGGCGCGGGTGAGATCCAGCGCGACACCGAGTGGTACGACCTCGACCTCACCTACCGCCTGACCGACCGCGTGGCGCTGGTCGCCGGCGCCCACCGGCGCGACCTCGACCAGGACGGCGAGCTGACCTTCGACGTCGCCGGCACCGGCCGCTGGGAGATCCAGACCACCGGCGCCGACGTCGGATTGGAGTTCCTGGTCTCGCCGACGCTCACCGTCGGCGGCGGCGTGGCGGTCGAGAACCGCGACGTCGACTTCGTCTGGACCGCCGACGCCGAGGTCGTCGCCGAAAGCGAGGAGACCGACCGCGAGGGCTTCTTCGCCAGCCTGTCGTGGCGGCCGACGAGCGCGTTCCGGCTCACCGCGACGGCGGAGGACAACAGCTTCGACGACCCGTTCACCCTCGCCTCGCCGACCGACCGCCGGCGCTACCGGGTGACCGGCCGCTACAACTGGGGCAACGGGCTGTTCGTCTCCGGCGTCTACCAGCTCGTCGATTTCGAGAACGGCAACTCCGGCTGGACCGCCGACAGCGACCGGCTGGCGCTGCGTCTGGGCTACGGCCGGGAGGGGCTCGACCTCTCGGTCGGCCTCGCCAGCGGCGAGGTCAACCGCGAGATCGACCAGGTCGTCAACGGCACGATCCTGTTCCCGATCGACTACCAGGCCGACACCGACATGTTCGACGGCCGGGTGCGCTACGCGTTCGACGACCGCTGGGCGGTCGGCGGCAGCTTCCGGGTCTACGACAACACGGGGAGCTTCGCCCTCACCCACGACGACTACCGCGCGTTCGTCGAGGCGACCTGCCCCGCCGGCTACCTGGTGCGCCTCGGCTACCGGATGGTCGACTACGACGAAGACCGCTTCGATTTCGACGACTACGACGCCGACATCCTCGAGGTCGCGATCGGCTACGGTTGGTAAGAAGGCAAGGAAGGTCCGGGGCGTGGGCGCTCCTGCCCGGCAGCTCAGAGCCAGCGCGGACGCCCCGGACCGGCCTTCCAACCACCGAGAGCGAGCGCCGGTGCCTGGGAGGAGCGCCCACGCCCCGGACCGGCGCTCGCCCGTGTGACGCCCTTCAGCCCGTTTCCGGCGCTGGTTGGACCAGCTTGTGCCGCAGGGCGAAGGCGACCACCTGGGCGCGGTTGTGCAGGTGGAGCTTGTCGAGGATGTTGCGGACGTGGAACTTGACCGTGTTCTCGGTCACGCCCAGGCGCTTGGCGAGCTTGCGGTTGGAGGTCACGCCGTCGACCATCAGCTCGAGGACCTCGCGCTCGCGGTCGGTCAGGGCGTCGGGGTCCTCGGGCTCGCGCCGGCGCTCCTGAGGGCGCCGGAACTCCTCGAGCAGCTTGCGCGCGAGCGCCGGCGTCAGCGCCGGCTCGCCGCGCGCCACCCCTTCGAGCAGCTCGAAGAAGCGGTCGGACTCGAGGTTCTTGTGCAGGTAGCCGCGGGCGCCCGACTTGATCGCCTCGAACAGCTTGGCGTCGTCGTCGACGACGGTCAGCATCACGACCTTGATCTCCGGGAGCTGGGCCGAGAGCAGCCGGGCCGCCTCGAGACCGTCCATGACCGGCATCATCAGGTCCATCAGCACGACGTCCGGCTTGTGCAGCCAGGCCAGCTCGAGCGCCTCGCGGCCGTTGCCGGCCTCGGCCACGACCTCGATGCCGCGCGCCGTGAGCAGGCTGCGCAGGCCGTCGCGGAACAGGGGGTGGTCGTCGGCGATCAGGACGCGCATCGGTGGGGAATCCTACCGCGGGGAGACTCCGAACTCCAGGCTGGGCGGCACTTCCAGCCGTAACCGCGTGCCGGCGCCGGGGGCGGTCTCGATGTCGAGCCGGCCGCCGACGCTCTCCGCGCGCTCGCGCATCATGAGCAAGCCGAAGCGCGGCGCGCGCGCACCCGGGGGCCCGGCGCGGTCGAAACCGCGGCCGTCGTCGGCGACCTCGACCGAGAGACCGCCGTCGCCGTCGCGCCCGACCGTGACCGACGCCCGGGTCGCCGCGGCGTGCTTGCGCACATTCGACAGAGCCTCCTGGACGATGCGCAGCACCTGGAGCGCGACCGCCGGCGCCGGCTCGACGCCGTCGTCGATCGTGAGCGCGACCGGTACGCCGTAGCGCTCGCGCCAGGAGGCGATGAACTCGGTCAGGGTGGCGCCGAACGAGCGTTCCGGCGCGAGGCGGGTGTTGAGCGCGAGGATCACCTCGCGCACGTCGCCGTAGAGCTCGCGGGCGCCGGCGGCCAGCTCCTCGAGCTGGCGCTCGACCTCGTCGGCCCGCCCGCCGCGGAGGTGCGCGATCGCGGCCTGGCTCTTGGCGTTGACGTAGGCGAGCACCTGGGCCATGCCGTCGTGCAGCTCGAACGCGATGCGGGTGCGGTCCTCGCTCACCGCCAGCGAGCGCAGGCGCTGGTGGAGGTCGGCGGTGTCGATCGCGGCCGCGGCGGCGGCGGCGAAGTACGCCAGGGTCTCCTCGTCCTCGGCCGAGAACTCGGCGGCCGAGCGCTTGTTGGCGACGTAGAGGTTGCCGCGGAAGCCGCTGTTCCGACAGGCGATCGGCACCGCCAGAAGCGACCTCATCCGCGGGTGGTGGGGCGGGAAGCCGACCGCGCGCGGGTCGGCGGCGGCGTCGCGCAGGCGCAGGCGCTGGCCGCCCTGGAGCACGATCCCGAGCAGGCCGCGGCCGCGCGGCGGGTCGCCGATCGCGGCGCGCAGCTCGTCGCTCACGCCGGAGGTCAGAAACTCGCGGATCGCGCCCTCGGCGTCGACCACCGACACCGCGCCGTAGTCGGTGCCGAGCAGCTCGCGGGCGCGATCGACCACCCGCTGGAGCACAGCCGCCAGCGCCAGCTCGGCGTGCAGGTCGCGCGTCGCCTCGTTGAGCGCCGCCAGCTCGCGATTGCGCCGCTCCACGCGGTCGAGGAGCCGGAACGCCGCGACGCACGCGATCGCCAGCAAGGCCACGCCGGCGACCGGCAGGGCGAGGTCGAGCGCCAGCCGGCCCGCTGCGCCGAGGCGCGGCTCGAGCCGCCACTCCGCCACCCCGAACAGGAGCAGCAAGGTGGCCGCGGCCGGCAGCAGGATCCAGCGGGTGCGGCGGTGGGGGTGCATCGGCGGATGGCGTGAGCTAGAGTACCCGCGGATTCTCGCACCACTCGCGCCTCGGACGGCGGCCGGCGTGCTTTCAGCGCCGGCCGCCG
>CAZNIX010000006.1:0-16165 GCA_964573125.1 uncultured Thermoanaerobaculia bacterium | reverse complement strand
GTGTTGCGCGCGGCCCCCGGGCCGACCGCTCCGCGGAGGGGGGCCCGAGACGATGGCCGAAACCGCCGACAAGACCGGTCGCCGGTCGTTCCTCAACTGGTTCCTGGGCACCGCGCTCGGCGCGCTCGCGGGATCGATCCTCTACCCGGTCTTCCGTTTCCTGAGCCCGCCGCGGGTGCCGGAGGCCGCGACCCACGAGGTCGAGGCGGGGAGCGCCGACGACCCCGAGCTGGTCGAGCGGGGCTTCCGGATCATCCGTTTCGGCGCCGAGCCGGTGATCCTGATCCGCGCCGGCGACGGCGACCTCCGCGCCTTCGCCGCCACCTGCACGCACCTCGACTGCATCGTCGAGTACCAGCAGGACCGGCGGCGGATCTGGTGCAACTGCCACAGCGGCGAGTACGACCTCAACGGCCGCAACGTCGCGGGGCCGCCGCCGCGGCCGCTGCAGCCGTTCACCGTCCACCTGGTCGCCGACGCCGCCGGCGCGCGGAAGATCGTGGTCTCGAAGGCCTGAAGCCGTGCCTCTGTTCGCCACCCGCTCGGCCCGCTGGCTGCGCGAGCGCCTGCCGCTGGCGCCCGCCGCCGACTTCCTGGCCCACAAGACGGTGCCCATGCACCGTTACAGCGTCCTCTACTACTTCGGCGGCATGACCCTGTTCTTCTTCCTCGTCCAGGCGGTGACCGGCATCCTGCTGATGCTCTACTACCGGCCCTCGGCCGAGGAGGCGTTCGAGTCGGTCCAGTTCATCATGACCACGGTGCCGTTCGGCTGGCTGATCCGCTCGCTGCACTCGTGGTCGGCCAACCTGATGGTGTTCTTCGCCTGCGTCCACCTGGCGACGGTCTTCTTCGCCAAGGCCTACCGGCGGCCGCGCGAGCTGACCTGGATCACCGGCTGCCTGCTGCTCTTCCTCGCCCTCGGCTTCGGCTTCTCGGGCTACCTCTTGCCCTGGAACCAGCTCGCGTTCTTCGCCACCAAGGTGGGCACCGACATCGCCGGCTCGGTGCCCGTGGTCGGCGAGTGGCTGCTGCGCTTCCTGCGCGGCGGCGAGCGGGTGACCGGCGGCACGCTGTCGCGCTTCTACGGCTGGCACGTCGCGATCCTGCCGGCGCTGACCGTCGCGCTGCTCGGGCTCCACCTGCTGCTGGTCCAGGTCCAGGGCATGAGCGTCCCGCCGGCCGCCGAAGGGGAGGCCGCGCGCCGCCGGCCGATGCGCTTCTTTCCCGATTTCGCGCTGCGCGATCTCTTCGGCTGGACGCTCGCGCTCGCCGCGCTCGCCGCGCTCGCCGCGCTCTTCCCCTGGGAGCTGGGCGAGAAGGCGGACCCCTTCGCCCCCGCGTTCAAGGACATCCGGCCCGAGTGGTACTTCATGTTCATGTTCGAGACCCTCAAGCTGGTGCCCGGCGGCGAGGTCTTCGGCCTCGAGTACGAGGCGATCCCGATCCTGGTCTTCGGCCTCGCCGGCCTCGCGCTGGTGCTGGTGCCGTTCCTCGACCGCGGCGGCCGCGGCCGGGGGCTGACCGTGGCCGGGGTGCTCGCCGTGGTCTACGTCGTGGGCATGACCGCGCGCGGCTACCGGTCGCTGGTCCCGGTCTACGCCGTGCTCGCGACCGCGCTCGTGACCCTGATCCTCGGCCTCGGCACCCGGCGGGCGCGGGAGGCGGGGGAGTGACCTCGCGCCTCCTGCTCGCGCTCGCGCTGCTCGGCGCGGCGGCGGGCGCGGCCCGGGCGCAGGGGTCGGAGCCGGCCGCCACCTCGTGCACGGTCTGCCACGCCGACGCCGAGCTGTTCGAGGGCGAGGCGCTGGCGGTGGTCGCCGCCTTCGCCGACGACGTGCACGCCGAGGTCGGCCTCTCGTGCCACGACTGTCACGGCGGCGATCCCGACCCGGCTCTCGCCGACGACATGTTCGCGGCGATGGACGACGCGCTGCCGGTCAACCCCTACCGCGGCGTACCGGAGCGCACCGCGATCCCCGGCGCCTGCGGGCGCTGCCACTCCGACCCGGTGTTCATGCGCCGCTTCGACCCCGGCGCGCGCGCCGACCAGGAGGAGCAGTACTGGACCAGCCACCACGGCCTGGCCCTGGCGAGAGGCGACGCCGCGGTGGCGACCTGCGTCGACTGCCACGGCGCGCACGGCATCCGCCGCCCCGAGGACCCGGCGTCGCGGGTGCACGCGACCCGGGTCGCCGACACCTGCGCCGGGTGCCACGCCGACCCCGGGCACATGGCGGGCCGCACCCTCCCCGACGGCCGGCCGCTGCCGGTCGACCAGCACGCCCGCTGGCGGCAGAGCGTGCACGCCCAGGCGCTCCTCGAGCGCGGCGACCTCTCGGCGCCGACCTGCAACGACTGCCACGGCAACCACGGCGCCACCCCGCCGGGCGTCGGGGCGGTGGCCTTCGTGTGCGGCCAGTGTCACGGCCGCGAGGCCGAGCTGTTCCGCGCCAGTCCCAAGCGCGAAGGCCTGCTCGCGCACGGCGAGCTGCTGGCCGACGCCGGCGTCGAGGGCTGCGCCGCCTGCCACGGCGACCCCGAGCCCCAGGCCGCGCTCACCGACGTCCGCTCCCTGGTCGAGTGCGAGACCTGCCACGGCAACCACCTGGTGGTGCGCGCCAGCGTCGCCCTGCTCTCGCCGCTGCCCGAGACGCCGTGCGCCTTCTGCCACCAGGGCGTCGAGCTCGGCGAGGTGGAGGTGGAGCGCCGCCGCCGGCACTACCTCGAGACCGAGCACGCGCTGGTCGCGCGCGCCGCCGCCGAGGGGCTCGAGGGGGACGACCGCTTCGACTGGCTGATCGACCAGGCGCTCGCGCTCCCGTTCCACACCCTCCCCGCGGACGCCGCCGGCGGCGAGCCGCCGGCGCCGCGCCCGGAGTTCGGTCGCCTGTTCGACAAGTTCCGGATCGGCAAGACCTCGTACCGCTACCTCGACCCGGCGACCGGCGCGCCGGCCGTGGCGCGGGTGCGGCGCTGCGCGGCGTGCCACGCCGCCGAGCCGGTGCTCGCCGATCAGCCGACCGGGCTGACCACCGCGCACGAGCTGTCGCGCCGCATGCGCGAGCTGACCGCGCTCACCGCCGGCGCCGAGCGGGTGCTGCTCGCCGCCCGCCGCGGCGGCGTCGAGGTCCGCGACGGCCTGGCGGAGGCCGAGCAGGCGGTGGCCGCGCAGATCGGGCTCGAGGCGCTGGTCCACACGTTCTCCGCCGCCGAGGGCGGCGCGTTCGACCAGCAGCACGAGGCCGGGCTCGCCCACGCCCGGGCGGCCTTCGCGGCCGGCCGTGAGGCGCTCGACGAGCTGGCCGCGCGCCGCCGCGGGCTGGCGGTCGCGCTCGCGATCATCGTGCTGTGCCTGATCGGCCTCGCGCTCAAGATCCGACAGATCTCGGCCGCCGGCGCCGGCTCGCCCGGGCCGCCGGCCGGCGGCCGGTAGCGATCCGCGGACCGCGCCGGAGCCTCCGTTATACTGCCGCGGGCCGTTAGCTCAGCCAGGTAGAGCAGCGGACTTTTAATCCGCTGGTCGGGGGTTCGATTCCCTCACGGCCCACGGCGCGCTCCCCGCGGCCTGCGCCCGGCCGAAGTGATCCGCCGCGCCGTCCGCGCCTACTTCGGGATCGAGGACTGACCGGCCACCGGGCGGACCGGGTACGATTTCGGGTACAGTGCGCCCCCGTATCGGCCCGCACCTGCACCCGGCCGCGAGCGACCGAGCGGCGCTTGCGGGCGTGCTACAATCCCCGCCGTCGGGTTCCAGGTTTCAGCTTCTCGGCCGCGCGGCGCCGGCCTCGGCGGGACCGCGGGCCGAGGGGAAGGGAGGAGACCGGGCCACGACGATCCTGCTGCCGGAGGGGCCTCACGCCGCTCCGGTGTCGTTGCTGGTGGGAAGGAGAGCGAAGTGGCCAAGACCCCCGTCGAGCGTCTCGTAGCGGCCGGCCTGTGCAAGTACGACGATCTCAGCGAGCGGGACAAGCAGGCGCTGAACTCGCTCAGCGACGCGGAGGTGCAGCAGCTCATGGACCTCCATCAGAAGCTGGGCAAGCCCGACAGCGACGCGGCGAGGCCGTTCTTCCCGGTCTAGTGTCCTGCCCGGATGCGCCGCGACCAGCCCGCGGTTCGCTGTCGCCGGCGCCGGAGCGGCGCGGCGGGTACCGTGTGCGCACCCTGCTGCGCCTGGCCGAACCCGCTCTGGCCGCGGCCAGCGAGAGGTTCTGGAACCACCCCCGGCTGGCGGAAATGTACCCGGCCTTCCTGCTTCGGGTCTACACTGCGGCCCGCGCCAGCATCGGCCTGATGGAGGCCGCTCTCCGGCGCGCGCGCGCGCTGGCCCCGGAAGATGCCGTCAGCGCTCGGCTCGCGGAATACTATCAGCGCCACATCGCGGAGGAGCGGGACCATCCGCGCTGGTTGTTGGCGGATCTCGAGGCCCTGGGCATCGGGCGCGAGCGGGCGCTTTCGGCACCGCCTTCGCCGGCCGTGGCCGCGCTGGTGGGTGCCCACTACGTCTGGGTCGAGGCCGGCCACCCGGTGGCGGCGCTCGGGCACTTCGCGGTGCTCGAGGGCCACCCGCCGTCGGCGCGTGAGCTGGAACGGGTGCGCGCCCGGACCGGCCTGCCGCGCGACGGATTCCGCTTCCTGTTCGCCCATGCCGAGATCGACCCCCACCACGCCGCCGACCTCTTCGCCCTGCTCGACGAGCTGCCGCTCAGCCCCGCGCAGTCGAGCCTGGTCGGGCTCTCCGCGCTCCACACCGTCGGCGCCCTGGGCGCGGTGTTCGCGGAGCTGATCGCGCTCGACGCCGCCGCCGCGGGCGAGGCCGGGTGATGGAAGGCAAGACCGAGCGCCTCGGGGGCAAGCTGGTTGCCGAGCCGGCGCCGGCCGGCGGCATGATCGGCCAGCAGCTCTCGCACTACCGGATCGTCGAGCGCGTCGGCAGCGGCGGCATGAGCGAGGTGTTCAAGGCCGAGGACACCCGCCTCGGCCGGGTGGTGGCGGTCAAGCTGATCTCGGCCGGCCTGATCGGCGATCAGGCGGCCAAGGAGCGCTTCTTCCAGGAAGCGCGCACGGTCTCGGCCCTCGATCACCAGCACATCTGCACGCTGCACGATCTCGGCGAGACCGGCGACGGGCGGCTGTTCCTGGTCATGGCCTACTACCAGGGCGAGACGCTGTCGGCGCGCATCCGCCGCGGCGCGCTGCCGGTGGTCGAGGCGCTCGACGTCGCCCACAAGGTCGCGCTCGGGCTCGCCCGCGCGCACGAGATCGGCGTCGTCCACCGCGACATGAAGCCGGGCAACGTGATGCTCACCGACCGCGGCGAGGTCAAGATCCTCGACTTCGGCATCGCCAAGCTCGCCGGCGGCGCCGGCCAGGAGCTGACCCAGACCGGCACGGTGATGGGCACCGCCGCCTACATGTCGCCCGAGCAGGCCTCGGGGCGGCCGGTCGACCACCGCACCGACGTGTGGTCGCTGGGGGTGGTGCTCTACGAGATGCTCACCGGCGAGCGGCCGTTCCGCGGCGAGAGCCCGCTCGCGGTCATCCACTCGATCCTGCACCACGATCCGGTGGCGGAGCTGGCGCTGCCGCCGACCGCGCCCGGAGGGCTGACCGCGCTGCTGCAGCGGGCGCTGGCCAAGCAGCCGGAGCTGCGCTACGACGCGATCCGGGAGATGGCCGACGACCTCGCGCGGCTGCTCATCTCCGGCGGCGAGCCGATCCTGGCGCCGCCGCCGACCATGGCCTACCCGGACCTCAACCGCTCGATCGTCGTGCTGCCGTTCGCCGACCTCTCACCGGGCGGCGACGCGGACTACTTTGCCGACGGCCTCACCGACGAGGTGATCACCGACCTGTCGGCGATCCGCGCGCTGAGGGTGATCTCGCGCACGTCCGCGAACCGACTCAAGGAGAGCGACTATGACGTCCAGGAGATCGCGGTGAAGCTCAAGGTCCACTACGTCCTCGAGGGCGGCGTCCGTCGCATCGGCGACACCCTGCGGGTCAACGCGAAGCTGATCGACGCCCGCACCGACTCGCTGGTCTGGGCGGAAAAGTACTCCGGCTCGCTCGAGGACGTGTTCGCGATCCAGGAGAGCCTGTCCCGCCGCATCGTCGAGGCGCTGCGCATCAAGCTCAGCGTCGCCGAAGAGGCCAAGCTGGCCGAGCGGCCGATTAGCGACGTCGCGGCCTACGACTACTACCTCAAGGCGCGCCAGGAGATGTACCGTTATTCGCGGGAGGCGCTCGACCGCGCCGTCGATTACCTCGAGAGCGGCATCCGGCTCGACGGCGAGAACGCGCTCCTGCTCGCCGCCCTCGGCCAAGCCCACTGGTACTACATCAACGCCGGGGTCAGCGCCGACCCCGCCTACCTGGCCAAGGCCCAGGAGCTGGCCGAACGCGCCTTGCGCCTGGAGCCGAACCTGCCCCAGGCGCACCGCGTGCTCGGCCTGGTCCGCATCCACCAGGGTCGCACCCTGGAGGGCATCCGCTTGCTCCAGCGCGCGCTGAGCGGCGATCCGAGCGACACCGACACGCTCGCCCTGCTCGCCACCTGCTACGGCTTCGTCGGCAAGCCCGAGGCCGGAGCGCCGCTGGTCCGCCGGCTGCTCGATCTCGACCCGCTGACCCCGATGTATCAGTGCTGGCCGGGGATCCTGGCGATGCTCCAGGGCGACTTCGACGAAGCGGTCGAGCCGTTCGTCACCAGCCTCCGGCTGGAGCCGACGAATCCCCAGATCCGCGCCCTCCACGGCCAGGCGCTGGCACTCGCTGGCGAGCGCAGCGAGGCGCGGCGGGTGTTCGCGACGCTCGCCGCCGAGTTGCCGGAGAGCTTCTTCGGCGGCCTCGCCCGGCTCTACGAGCGGGCGCTGGCCGGCGACCGCCAGGGGGTGATGGAGACCGCGACCGACGAGTTGCGGACCAACGCCGCCGCCGACCCGTTCTACGCCTGGAACGTCGCCGAGGCGTTCGCCCTGATCGACGACCGCGCCGAGGCCGTGGCCTGGCTCGAGCGCGCCGCCGACCGCGGCTTCCTCAACCATCCGCTGCTCGCCGAGCGCGATCCGCTGCTCGCCAGCCTGCGCGCCGACCCCGCGTTCGCGGCGCTGATGGGGCGGGTCGAGGCGCGCTGGAAGGCGTTCGAGGTCTGAGTCCGCCATGCGCCTGCGGCACACCCTGATGGAGGAAACGGTGTCAGGGGCGTCTCACTCCCGCTGCGGGCCGGGGGGGCCCGGCGGCCCGTGGCGGTGGAGGTAGCGCAGCAGGTTGTGGAAGCCGCGCAGCATCTCCGACAGCGCCACCTCCTCGGCGGCCGGCAGGCGGCGGTGGGTGCCGAGCACCTGATAGACGTCCGGCGGCTCGGCGACGTCGAGGGCGTCGTCCGCGCCCGCCGGGTAGCGCTCGGCGGCGGACCGGCCGCGGCCGAACAGGGCGTCGCCGTGGCGCTCGGTCACGAGCGCGCGGTGGAGGTCGCCGAGGTCGGCGTCGAGCGCTTCGAGCAGCCGGCCGAGGGTCTTGAGCGAGGGACGCCGCTTGCCGGTCTCGTAGGCCGAGAGCATCGCCTTGGTGATGCCGGCGGCGGCGGCGGTCTGGAACTGCTTGAGGTCGCGGTGCACGCGCAACCGGCGCAGCGCCCCGCCGAGCCCCGCGAGACCCCGTTGTGCCGTCATCGCTCGCGCACCTCCTCGCGCCTCCCAGGACCCGCTAGCATAGGCGGTAACCGAGCGTAAGTCAAGCCGCCGGCGATCGTCGCCGGGGATGTCCGGGGGAGAGGCCGGGCCGGGGTTCGCGCTATCATGGCCGCGCCGGCGCCCGGGCGGTGCCGGCTTTTTCCGCCGCGCCGGGGTCCGGTCGGACCGCGGCTTTCGGGCGCGGCCGCCCCGCGAGGAAAGCATGGCGAGCTACCACATGAACGAGCTGCGGACGGGGACGAAGATCCTGATCGACGGCGATCCGTGCACGATCGTCGACATCGATTTCGTCAAGCCCGGCAAGGGGCAGGCCTTCACCCGCGTCAAGTACCGGAACCTCCTGACCGGGCGCGTCAACGAGATCACCTACAAACAGAGCGACGCGGTCGCGGCCGCCGACGTCACCGAGACCGAGATGCAGTACCTCTACAACGACGGCACGAGCTGGCACTTCATGGTGCCGGGCAGCTACGAGCAGCACGAGGCGCGCGAGGCGGTGGTCGGCGACGCCGCCGACTGGATCAAGGAGCAGGACAAGTGCACGGTGACGCTGTTCAACGGCGTCCCGATCAGCGTCTCGCCGCCCAACTTCGTGGTCCTCGAGATCGCCGAGACGGATCCCGGGGTGCGTGGCGACACCTCGAGCGGCGGCACCAAGCCGGCGAAGATGGAGACCGGCGCGGTGGTCAAGGTGCCGCTGTTCATCCAGTCCGGCGAGCTGATCAAGATCGACACCCGTACTGGCGAATACGTCTCGCGCGCCAAGGAATGAGCGCGGACTGGCGGCCCGCTGCGAGCCTGGAGCGGCTGCGCCTGCGCGCCGGGCTGCTCGCCGCGGTGCGCGGTTTTTTCGCCGCCCGCGGCGTGCTCGAGGTCGAAACGCCCGTGCTCGCGGCCGCCACCGTCTCCGAGGTCCACCTGGCCAGCCTCGCGACCCGCTGGCACGGCCCCGGCACGCCGGAGGAGGGCGCCGTCCTCTACCTCCAGACCTCGCCCGAGGTCCACATGAAGCGCCTGCTCGCCGCCGGCAGCGGGCCGATCTTCCAACTCGCGCGCGCGTTCCGCGACGGCGAGTCGGGGCGGCGCCATAACCCGGAGTTCGCGCTGCTCGAGTGGTACCGCCCCGGCTTCGACCACCACGCGCTGATGGACGAGGTCGAGGACCTGCTCGCGGCCACCCTCGGCGCGGGCATCCTCCGCGCGCCCGCCGAGCGGCTGACCTACGCCGAGCTGTTCGCCCGCCACGCCGGGGTCGATCCGCACCGGGCGGCGGCCGCCGAGCTGGACGCCGCGCTCGCCGCCGCCGCGGTCGCGGCGCCGGCGCTCGAGCCCGAGGACCGCGACGACCGGCTCCAGCTCCTGCTCAGCCACCTGATCGAGCCCCGGCTGCCGGCCGGCCGGATCACCTTCGTCTACGACTTCCCGGCCACGCAGGCGGCGCTCGCCCGCGTGCGGCCGGGGGCGGACGGCGCGCCGCCGGTCGCCGAGCGGTTCGAGGCCTACGTCGGTCCGGTCGAGCTGGCCAACGGCTTCCACGAGCTGGCCGACGCCGCCGAGCAGCGCCGCCGCTTCGAGACCGACCTCGCGACCCGCCGCCGGCTCGGTCTGCCCGCGCCGCCGCTCGACGAGCGCTTCCTGGCCGCGCTCGCGGCCGGCCTCCCGGCGTGCGCCGGCGTCGCCCTCGGCTTCGACCGGCTGGTCATGGTCGCCGCGGGCGCCGACGCGCTCGGCGAGGTGATCGCGTTCCCGGTCGAGCGCGCGTGAGTTCCCGGCTGCTGCCGGGTTCCGAAACTGTGATTGATCGGCTTCCGGGGGTATGGCATCATATGCGTATGCCCGAGTGACCGCCGGGAGCGGTCGCCTCCGCGCAGGCGGACGGCGAGTCGCGACCCGCGGTCGCCGCCGGCGGCGGAGCCCGGATGGTCACCTTCCTCACGCTCTTCCTCGGACTGTTCTATGGCCGGCACCCGGTCGAGCTGGCGGCCGAGCCGCCGGTCGACCGCGTGGAACTGCTGCTCGACGGCGAGCGGGTCGGGCTCGACGCCGTCGCGCCGTTTCGGTTCGATGTCGACTTCGGCGCCGAGTTGGCGCCGCACCGCTTGACCGCGATCGGACGTGACGCCGACGGCGCGGAGGTCGCCCGCGCCACCCGTGACGTCAACCTCGTCCCGCGCGAGGTCGGCCTCGAGCTGGCGCTCGAGCGAGGAGACGACGGCCAGCCGCGGGCGGCCCGCCTGGAGTGGCGGTCGGTCGACCGTTCGCCGCCGCAGACGCTCGTGCTCTGGCTCGACGGCGAACCGCTGGCGATCCCGGCCGGCGGCGAGGCGGTCCCCGAGCGCGTGCCGCTGCCCGCGCTCGATCTCGACGACATCCACTTCCTGACCGCCGAGGTCTACTTCGCGACCGGTACGGTCGCGCGCGCCGAGCGCGTGTTCGGCGGCGAGCTGGGGCGGGAGATCGACACCGACAACACCGCGGTGGCGGTGGAGGTCGAGGCGCGGCGCCGCCTGCGCCGGCCCGAGCAGGCCGCCGGCCTGGTGCGCGTCGGCGACGAGCCGACCCGAGTGCTCGCGGTCGAACACGGGCCCGCCGAGCTGGTGATCGTGCGTGAGCGCAGCTCCCACCGCGAGCTGTCGCTGCTGTCGGCCACCCTGCAAGCGGTCCTGTTCGGTCCGCTCTCGTTCGGCGAGTGGGACGAGGATCGCCTGTACCTGGTCGGTCCGGCACCGCGGCACCTGTTCCTCGGCGCCTCCGAGCAGGCTCTCTACACGGTCTCGCCGGCGCTTCCGGGCTCGCGCGGCAACCTCATCTACTGGCTGGTCAACGAGTCGTACGACCCGGAGGCGTTTTCGCTCCAGGAGCTGCCGGCGGCGGTGGCGATGGCCGGCATGGTGGCGGTCACCGCCGCTCGGCCGCGTGCCGTGCTGGTGACGCTCGGACCCGAAGCGCCGCCGATCGAGCCCGGCGAGGGAAAGCGCGTCCGCCGCTTCCTCGAGCGGCTGCAGGTGCCGCTGGAAGTCTGGTACGTCCAGCGCGACGGCTCCGAGCTGTCGCGCGAGGAAAGGAAGCTCGCCGAGAGGCGCCGCGAGGCGGCGATCGCCGCCGGCGAGCCCCCGCCGCCGACCCGCGACGAGTCGCTGGCGGCGGTCCGGCGCGCCTGGGGCGAGCCGGTCGAGGACATCGGCACCCTCGACGCCCTGACCGATGCCACCCGCGCCCTGCGCGAGCGGCTGGCGCGCCAGCGCATCCTCTGGATCGACGGCGATCACCTGCCGACCGAGGTGTCGCTGGCGCCGGGTGCGGCGGCCCGGCTCGCCGGCGGCGGAGACGGCTGACCCAGGGGCCGCCGGCGCACTCGCTCGCACGCTATCCTCGGTGCCCCGTCGGCGATCTGGCCGGCGGTCGTCGCGCCGACGCCGTGAAGCTGCTCGCGATCTCCGACCTCCACCTCGGCCACGAGGCCAACCGGCGTGCGCTCGAGGAGCTGGCGGCGCACCCCGACGACTGGCTGATCGTCGCCGGCGACGTCGGTGAGGGGGAGCCGCGGCTGCGCTGGGCGCTCGAGCGGCTGAGCGCGCGCTTCGCGCGCGTGCTCTGGGTGCCCGGCAACCACGACTTGTGGACCCCGCCCGGCGAGCGCGACGGCGCGCGCGGCGAGGAACGCTACCGGCGCCTGGTCGCGGCCTGCCGCGAGCACGGCGTGGCGACCCCCGAGGACCCGTGGCCGGTGTGGCCCGGTCCCGGTCCGCGCTGCTCGATCGCGCTGCTCTTCACCCTCTACGACTACAGCTTCAGCCCGGACGGGATGACCGCCGGCGAAGCGCTCGCCTGGGCCGCCGAGTCGGGCCTGGTGTGCGCCGACGAGCTGCTCCTGCATCACGACCCCCACCCCTCGCGCGCGGCGTGGTGCCGGGCGCGCTGCGCCGAGAGCGAGCGGCGCCTGGCGGCGGCCGCGTCCGAGGGCCCGCTGGTGCTGGTCAACCACTGGCCGCTGCGCGCGGACCTGCTCACCCTGCGGCGGATCCCGCGCTTTTCGATCTGGTGCGGCACCCGGCGCAGCGAGCAGTGGCACGTCCGCTTCGGCGCCGTCGCCGCGGTCCACGGCCACCTCCACGTCCGCGCCAGCCACTGGCGCGACGGCGTGCACTTCCACGAGGTCTCCTTCGGCTACCCGCGCGACTGGGACCCCGCGCGCGGCCTCGGCGGCTACCTGCGGCAAGTGCTGCCGCCGCCGACGACGCCGCACGGCGCGGCTGGGGCGGTGACGACCCGAGAGCGCGGTGCACCTGATTCCGATCTTGCTTGATTTATACTCGCACCACGAAGCTGCGGCGCGCCGGCGGCTTGCTCCGTTCTCTACTCCCGACGCCGGCGCCAGCCGGCGGGGAAGGGAGCCGAGATGATCACCTTCGTCACCCTCTTCCTGGGCCTGACCTGGGGCCCGCAAACCATCGAGTTCCTGGCGCCGGCGCCGGCGGCGCGGATCGTCCTGCTCCTCGACGGTGCGGAGGTCGCGAGCGACGCCGAGCCGCCCTGGCGCCTCACCTGCGACTTCGGTGAGGAGCCGGCGCCGTACCTGCTCGAGGCGGTCGCCTACGACGCAGAGGGCGGGGAGCTGGGCCGCGCCCGTCGGGCGGTCAACCTGGCGATGCCGCCCGCCGAGGTCGGCATGGTGCTCGAACGCGACGACGACGGGCGCGCCGAGGCGGTCCGCCTGGCATGGCAGTCGCTGTCGGACGCCGAGCCGTCGGCGGTCGAGGTCCGGTTCGACGGGGAGCCGCTGACGGTGACCGATCCGCGCCGCGTCGCGCTCCCGGACCACGACGCCGGGGCGCTCCACGTGGTCTCCGCGGAGCTGACCTTCACCGGCGGCGCGCGCGCCCGTGCCGACCTCGCGTTCGGCGGCGCGTTCGGCGCGGCGATCAGCACCGAGAACACCGCGGTGGCCGTGCGCACCGATGCCGGGCGGGCGCTGCGCAGCCGCGAGGACGCCGCCGGGCTGGTGACCGTCGGCGGCGAGTCGCTGCCGGTGCTCGCGGTCGAGCACGAGCGCGCCGATCTGGTGTTCGTGGTCGAGCGCAGCAGCGGCGACGTGTTCAAGAGCCTGAACCTCGACCTGCTGCTGAGCAGGGACACCGCCCCGGTGCGCTCGACGGCATCCACCGAGACCTATCGCCTGCCGCCGAGCGGCACCCCGCGCGGGCGCAGGGCGTCGGTTCCGACGACGCGCGCGTCCTCGTCGCGCTCGCGGGGCGGCCTCCTCGCCGGCGACCGGATGTTCCTGGTCCTGCCGGTCGCCGCGCCCGCCGGGGCGACCCCCTACGACCTCTTTCCCGTCTCTCGGACGTTCACCGGCGAGGACGGCGGGAGCGCCTGGGTCCTCACCGCCCACCGGTTCCTCGAGGACGGCCGGCCCGGCCAGCACCTCGCGCGGGCGGTGGCGGTGGCCGGGATCCACGCCGCCTCCGGCAAGCGGCCGCGGGCGGTGGTCCTCGTGCTCGGGCCCGCGCCCGAGGAGGCGAGCCCGTTTCCGCCGGCGGTCGCGCGGCGCTTCCTCGCCCGCCTGCGGGTCCCGCTCGAGGTCTGGTACGTCGAGAAGAGCTGGAAGGCGATGCGCGGCGAGGAGCGGGAGGCGTGGAAGGGCCAGGCCGACCCCCCGCCCAAGGACCGCGTCGCCGCGCGCGAGCACGAAGACGCCCGGGCGCGGCGACGCGACCTCGCCGCCGCCGGCTGGGGTCCGGTGCGGGACATCGACTCGGTCGAGGCCCTGACCGAGGAGGCGCGCCGGCTGCGCGAGGGGATCGAAGACCAGCGGGTGCTCTGGGTCGACGGCCTGCACCTGCCCGGCGACGTCGCCCTGGCGGACGGATGGGCCGGCGTCTCGCTTCTCGAGTAGCGGACCGCGGGACCGCCGCCGGCGCACCGACCCGCGAGCCGTTGCGGGCCGCCTCCGAGGTGGTAGCCTCCGCACCGCCCGGGGCGTCCCACGTGCCCGCCGCGCGGCGGGCGCCTCGTGCGATCGCCCCGGGCGAGAGGTGACCGCGATGATCGAGACCGAGACCGAGCGCCTGGCGCCCTGGACCACCGCGTCCTCGGCCGAGCTGTACAACGTCGAGGGGTGGGGCAACGAGTACTTCTCGATCAACCCGCGCGGCCACGTCGCGGTGCACCCGGGCGGGCCGGGCACCGCGGCGCTCGACCTCAAGGAGCTGGTCGACGAGGTCAGCGAGCGCGGGATCGGGCTGCCGCTCCTCATCCGCTTCTCGGAGATCCTCAAGGCGCGGCTCGACGAGCTGCACGGCGCGTTCGCGGCGGCGATCGGGGAGTACGGCTACCGCGCCCGCTACCGCGGCGTCTACCCGATCAAGGTCAACCAGGACCGCTACCTGGTCGAGCGCCTGGTCTCGCACGGCGCCGCCTACGGCTACGGGCTCGAGGCCGGTTCCAAGCCCGAGCTGCTGGCCTCGATGGCGATGGTCGGCGGCAGCGGCGGCGCCGACGGCGGCGGTCTGATCATCTGCAACGGCTACAAGGACGAGGAGTACGCCGAGACCGCGCTGCTCGCCTCCAAGCTCGGGCTGACCGTGGTGCTGGTGGTCGAGAAGCGGTCGGAGCTGGAGCTGATCCGGCGCCTGGCCGAGCGCACCGGCGTGGCGCCGACGATCGGGGTGCGCGCGCGGCTCGCCAGCCGCGGCTCCGGCCACTGGGAGGAGTCGGGCGGCGACCGCTCGAAGTTCGGGCTCTCCGCCCGCGGCATGGTGCACGCGGTCGAGTACCTGCGCGACGCCGGCCTGCTCGGCTGCTTCCGCCTGCTCCACTTCCACATCGGCAGCCAGGTGTCGTCGATCCGCGCGGTCAAGGAGGCGCTGCGCGAGGCCAGCCACCTCTACGTCAACCTCGCGCGCATGGGGGCGCCGATGGGTTGGCTCGACGTCGGCGGCGGCCTCGGGGTGGACTACGACGGCTCGCGCACCGATTTCGGCTCGTCGATCAACTACTCGCTCCAGGAGTACGCCAACGACGTCGTGTTCGGAGTCATGGAGGTGTGCGACGAGGCCGGGGTCGAGCACCCGACCCTGGTCTCGGAGTCGGGGCGCGCCGCCGTCGCCCACCACGCGGCGCTGATCGTCGAGACCCTCGACGTCGCCGAGAGCCGCCGGCCCGAGGTGCCGGCCGAGCCGCCGGAGGACGCCGCGGCGCCGCTGCGCAACCTGATCGAGGACTACCACGAGCTGGGAGAGGACAACGCGCTCGAGACCTACCACGACGCGGTCGCCTTTCGCGAGGAGTGCCTGGCGCTGTTCAACCTCGGCCACCTGACGCTCGAGGACCGGGCGCTCGCCGACGACGCCTACCTCGCGACCTGCCGCCGCGTGCTCGAGCTGATCCGCGACCTGCCCGAGCCGCCCGAGGAGCTGGAGCCGCTGGCGCTGGCGATGGCCGACACCTACTTCTGCAACTTCTCGCTCTTCCAGTCGCTGCCCGACGCCTGGGCGATCGACCACCTGTTCCCGGTGCTGCCGATCCACCGCCTCGACGAGGAGCCGACCCGGCGCGGCATGCTGGTCGACATCACCTGCGACTCCGACGGCCGGCTCGACCGCTTCATCGACCGCCGCGACGTCAAGCGCATGCTCGAGCTGCACTCGCCGAACGGCGCGCCCTACTACCTCGGCATCTTCCTGGTCGGCGCCTACCAGGAGAGCCTCGGCGACCTGCACAACCTGTTCGGCGACACCCACACCGTGCACGTCTCGCTCGCCCCCGAGGGCGGCTACCGGATCGACGAGGTCGTGCCGGGCGACTCGGTGACCGACGTCCTGCACTACGTCCGCTACAGCCGCACCGAGCTGATGGCGCGCATGCGCCGCGCCGCCGAGGACGCGCTCGCCGCCGGCCGGATGACGCGCGAGGAATCGAAGCAGCTCCTGCGGATGTACGAGCAGGGGCTCGCCGGCTACACCTATCTCGAGGGGGAGTAGGCGGGCGTGGCGGGCGGGCACGGCGGCGGCGAGATCCGCGTCTACACCGACGGCGGCGCCGGCCCCAACCCGGGCCCGGGCGGCTGGGGGGTGGTGCTGCTGCGCCCGGCGGGGAAGGGGCCGCCCCGGGTCGAGGAGCTGTCCGGCGGCGAGGAGTTCACGACCAACAACCGGATGGAGCTGACCGCCGCGATCCGCGCGCTCGAGGCGGCGGGCGAGGGGGCGCGCGTGCGGCTGCTCACCGACTCGCAGTACCTGCGCCGCGGCATCACGAGCTGGCTGCCGCGCTGGGCCGCCGGCGGCTGGCGGCGCCAGGACGGCGGTGAGGTCGCCAACCAGGACCTGTGGCGACGCCTGGCCGCTCTCGCCGGGTCGCGCCGGGTGCGCTGGGAGTGGGTGCGCGGCCACGCCGGCGAGCGCTGGAACGAGCGCGCCGACGCCCTCGCGCGCGCCGAGACATCGCGCCGGCGGCGCTCCGGGGCGGGCGAG
>CAZNIX010000005.1:0-40608 GCA_964573125.1 uncultured Thermoanaerobaculia bacterium | reverse complement strand
TGTCTCAATCCCCCGAAGGGTCCGCGATCGATTTCCACTGCTGGCCTCCTAAGCCACTGAGTCTACGCGGGTTACCTACCCCATTCCGCTAACCTCCCTTCCGGAGCCCTGCCGCGGCGTCCGAGCACGGGTATGCTCCGGTGCTCGCGTTCTGCCAACTCGTTGAACCTGCGTCACTTGCCGTCCCTCGGCGGCTTCCGCTAACCTCCCCCGGTTTTCGCGGCCGCGGGCGGTTAGCGGAGGCCGGTCTCGGAGGCCATCATTCACTCCAAGTATACAGCTCCGCCGGCTCGCTGCTCATCACCATCTCGCGCACCGCGTCGACCTGGTCGATGAGGCGCTGGCGCCAGGAGGGCGAGCCGGCGCCCTCGCTCTCGCCGCGCAGGTGGTCTTCGTAGTGGGCGCGGTAGGTCTTGAGCGAGTCGGGCTTGAGGAGCAGGCCGCGCTCGCCGCCCTCGAAATCGTCCGGGCCGAGCTGGCGATGGTTGAGCAGGCGGAGGGTCAGCCGGTCGATCACCGGCTGGCGGAACGCCTCTACCAGGTCCAGGGCCAGCGACTGGCGGCCGTAGCGCAGGCCGTGGAGGAAGCCGAGCGCCGGGTCGAAGCCGCGGGCCTCGAGCAGGGCCGCCAGCTCGTTGCCCACCATGACGTAGCCGAGGCTGAGCAGGGCGTTGGCCGAGTCGGTCGAGGGGTGCTTCTTGCGGCCGGGGAACCCGACGGTGGTAAGCATCGAGGCGAACTGGCGGTAGTAGACCGCCGCCGCCGCTCCCTCGAGGCCCTGGAGCGATTCCACCTCCGCGGCGGCCGGGACCTTGTCGAGGATCTGCCGCAAACGGTCGGCGGCGTCGGCCTCCAGCCGGTCCGGGTGGTTGCGCTGGTAGCGGATCACCAGGCGGAGCTGGGCGGTGACCTTGGCCGCGACCACGTTGCGGCTGAAGCCGAGCCGGAAGGCCGGTTCCTTCCAGCGCTCGAACTGCGCGAGGCGCAGGTAGACGTTGCGAGACTGCGCCGAGACCAGCGAGCCGCGCAGCCGGCCGCGGGCGGTGAGGAAGGAGACGTCGATCCCGCGGTCGAGCAGGAGGTTGAGGGCCTGGGTGCTGAACTGCACCGGGCCGAGCACCACCAGGCGCTCGAGGTCGAAGAGAGGGGTAAGGCCGATTCAGTTGTCAAGGAGCGCTGGTTGCACCGGCCGCGGCGCCCGTCACGTCTACCTGGATGCGGCCGCAGCCGGAGGCGGCGTTCTTGCCGGCGTGGAGGATCTCGCCGGCGCGCAGGATCGGCAGGAAGCGGGCGGCGCCGTCGCCGTAGACGGCACGGCCGACTTTGCCGCCGAGGAGCAGCTCGGAGCGCGAGCGGGCCGAGTAATCGGGCACCTCGAGCCAGCGGGTGTCGTCCTCGAGCACCGGCACACGGGCGGCCTCGGCCTCGATCACGGTGCGGATCTCGGGGCGGAGGGCCTCGCCGGCGTCGGGACCGTAGAGTCCGGCGAAACGGTCGAGGATGCGGGCGATCAGGAGTGCAAAGGGGACCGGCTCGCGGCCGGGGAGCAGGCGGCCGTCGCGGAGCAGGCGGGCCGGGGAGAGGAAGAGCACGGTCACCGGCTGGGGCGCGAGGTAGGGCTCGATGGCGAGGTTCAGGAGGTCGGGGGCGAGGTCGGGCGGCAGTTGCGCGAGATCGCCGCCGGCAAGGGGCTCGAGGCGGCGATCGGCGTGGATACGATGGATCTTGTCCACGAGCCAGCAGCTCCGCTGCTTGCCCACGCCGTTCCCAAGCGCATCGCGGAGGGCGCCGAGCGCCCAGGGGTAGAGGCGCCAGGCCGGGCCGAAGAGCGTGAGCTCGATGCGGGCGGTCAGGCCCGCGCTTTCGCCGGGCGGCACGAACAGCGCATAGGGCGGGCGCGGCGTGCGGCTGGCAGCGAAGAGCACGCCGTAGGGGCAGGCCTCCGCGAGCCGGCAGAGGTCACGGGGCGTGGGCCGGCAGGCGGCGGGCGGGGCAGCGGGCGCCCCGTGCCCAGAAGCCTGAACCGGCGCGGCGCCCCGGGTTCTCGGCTTCAAGGTCCCCTCGCACAGCGGTCGGCCGAAGGGGCAGAATCGCTCGATCAGCGCCTTGCCGAGGATCCGGCGCAGCATCGGTGCGGGGATCGCGGGAGGGCCACCCCGCGCGTCCTTGCTCTCGCACCGGAGAGCGAGGGCGAAGCGAACGTAGGGGGCCGGGGGGCTCGGATCGGACGGAGCGGACGGTAGGTCCATGGCGCGATCATCGCCCACGCGGGCCGTTCCCGGCGGCGCCATCGCGTTTCCGATCCCCGCGAGCCCTCTCGAAGGCCGCGGCCAGTTGGCCGCCCTTGATCGGCTTGGAGCCGCGGTCGGGCCGTGGCTCGTGCGCCGGGCCGGCGTTCCTCCCGCCTCGTCCGCCCCGGCCGCCGTTCTGGCCGGCGGTCTTCGGCAGCAGGCGGCGGACCCAGGCGAGGACGTAGAGCAGCTCGTCCGCCGGGAGGTCCGGGCGGTCGGCCAGGAAGGCCTCCAGCTCCTCGCGCAGGACGCGGTGATCGGCCTTGGGGTTGTCGGGGTTCTGCGCCGTGATCGGGTCGAGCTGCTCGATGCGGGCGAGGAACTCCCGGAATCGGTCGCTGTCGCGGACTCGCGCGAGGTAGGAGGTGACGTTGGACACCACGCTCGCCGGCACGCCGCGGGAGACCGCGGACGGGTCGCCGAGGTACGGGACCTCGATCGACCGCAGGCGCTTTGCGAGCTGCTCGGCCAGCTCGAGCAGTTCCTCCCGGCGGCGCGGATCGGGACCGGTCACGGCCGCTTCCCCTCCGGCGTGCCGCCGGCCGGGAACTGGAGCTTGCGGGTCAACAGGTCGAGGGCGGCCTGGCCGGCGGCGGCGAGCGGCACCTGGCGCTGGCACTCCTCGACGAACGCGGCGACCGCGCCGGGCTCGCGCTCCCACCCCGCGCCGCCGGCGAAGCCGCGCTGGCGCAGGCGGAAGCCGGTCACGCGAAAGCGGACCCAGCCGAAGTCGTCGTACTTGCCGCCGCCCAGGCGCGGAGTGAAGCGGCCGACGCCGAGGCTCGTGAGCACGCCGCCCAGCCCGGCTCGGGTGAGGTTGCGGAACCTCACCCGGGTGCGCAGGACGGCGCCGGCGGGGATCGCCGAGGCCGGCACGGTCGCCGGCTGGTCGGTGGCCGCCGGCAGCGGGCCGTAGAATCGCCGGCCGACTTCCTTCTGCGGCGGGTAGGCGACGCTCAGGCGGATTCGCTCGGGCGCGATCTCGACCGGCTCGACGTCGCCGGCGGCAACCGCGTCGTCGAAGCCGACCCGGCCCTGGAGGCCGAGCGTCCCGAACACCGCCGCGGCGGCGCTGAGCGGCTTGCCCTCGTCTCCGCGCCGGCCGGCCTTGTGATGCTCGTCGCGGTCGAAGGGCGAGCCGCTCGCGGTGATCGCCTCGAAGATCTGCCGGCACATGCCCTTGATCGAGGCGCCGGGGATGATCAGCCGGCGGGCGCGGCGGACGGGCTCCTTGCCGATCTCCTCGCCGGCGAGCTCGTACGAGCCGGAACCGACGTGGACCGGCGAGAGGGTCGCGATCTCCAGCTCCAGCGCGCCGGTCATCAGCGCCGCGGCGTCGAGCGAGTCGTGGTAGACCGGCGCCACCGACCGGTCGACGGGTGCGTGGCGGACCCCGAAGTAGTTGCGGGGAGCGACCTGCGCCCGAGCGGTCATCGCCGGCCCCCGGGCGCCGAGCGGGCCGCGACCAAGCGCTGTAGCGGGCCGTCGATCGCGGCGCCGAGAAGGCGCTCGGCATTTTCACCCTCGAGGGCGATCTTCCGGCCGCGCCAGGTGGTCGCCGGCTCGACTCCGGAGGGCAGCTCCATCTCGTCGTCCGGCGCGAGGTCGTAGCCGCGGACCTCGGCCTGCGGGCAAAGCGCAGCCGCCCCGAAGAGCGCACGGCCGTCGCGGCCGAGGGTCTCGACGTCGACCCGCTCCACCGCCACGCCGACCTGCCCGAGGCCGCGGGTCTTGCCGAAGCCGATCGGCAGGTCGCCGCGGTCCATGTCCTCGAGCAGGGCGGCGATCAGGCCGAGCTGCCAGAGCTGGAAGTTCTCGAGGTGGATCGTGGTGTGGAACGTCCCGGCGACCGCGACCTCGAGGTCGAACAGCGCCGAGCGCTGCGCCTGGCCGGTCCGGCGGTCGATGCCGACCTGCCAGCGGGTCTCGGTGGCATTGGCGGCGCCGGCGGCCGCCCCGTTCTCACCGTTCCAGGGGTAGGCGTCTTCGACGTTGCAGCGGCCGGCGACGCTGAACGAGCCGAAGGTCCGGCAGGCCGGGCACTGGGCGCTGAAGATCTCGGCGCTCGTGGGCTGCTGCCGGCGGCCCCCGCCGCGCTGCCCCTGCCCACCCTGCTGGCGCGGCCCTCGCCGGCAGCCGGATCGGTCGTCGAAGGGGTTGCAGATCTCGATCTCGAGACCGCGGAGCACGCGCTCGGCCTGGCTCCTCATGGCGCCCTTGAGACTGGTGCCGGGGAGGTAGATCGAGTCGCCGTGGACGGCGTGCCGGGTGCGAACGAACTCCATCCCGGGGCGCGTCGGGTCGGCGGTCTCCTGGCCGCTCTTGATCAGGATCGGGCCGCGCGGCGAGATCGCGACGCGGACGGTGGCGTGGTTCAACCAGCGACGGAACATGTCAGCTCGCCTCCTTCGGCCACAGCGCCTCCCCGAGCCGGGCCTCGGCCTCGGCCTGCGCGGCGGCGTAGTCGACCGCCTCGTACCCGTGCCCGGCGAGCAGGCGCCGGGCGTCCGTCCGCTCCAGGCGGAGGTCGCGCAGCGACACCCGGCCGAGCCCGCGGCTGGTCATTCCGCCGAGGCGGATCTCGCCGCTGCCGAGCAGCTCGAGCGCCTTGAGCACGAGGCCGAGCTGGATCGGGTCGTCGATGTTCTCGAGGATCATCTCGAGGTGGAAGGCGGTGCCGGGCGGCACCACTTCGTGGTCGTACTTGACGGCCGGATGGGTCTGCGCCACCCGCAGGTCGCGGTGGATGCCGACGCCGTCGCGCACGTCGGTGCGCCCGCTGGCACCGCCGTCGAGCGGGAGGTCGGCCACGAACACCCGGCCGGCGAGAAACGGCGAGCCGAAGAGGCCGCAGACGACGCAGATCTCGGAGAGGACGTCGTCGATCTCGATCGTCGCGCCGCGCTTCTGTCGCCGCTGGAGTTCCGCGGTGCAGGGCTCGGCGAACAGGTCGCAAGCCAGACGCCGCTCGTCGCCGAGGCCGCGCAGGACCGCCTCGAGCCCCGAGCGCAGCACGCCCTTGAGCGAGCTGCCGGGCAGGAAGAGACGGTCCAGGGCGTCGCGGATGACCGGCTGGTCCGAGGTGCCGGCGTCGACGCTCTTGCCGGCGCCGACGCGGAGGCCGGTCTCGGCGACCAGGAGCCCCGCGATGCGATAGCGCGTCGAGAGGCGGTCGAACTTCGAGAACCGAGTCAGTGGCTCAGCCATCGCTCCGGGTCCCCTTGAGCTTGCAGTGATAGGTGTACTCGCGGATGACGAAGCCGAGCAGGAGCGGCAGGAGCGCCGCCTCCAGCTCCCGGACCTCTCCGCCGCGGGCCTCCTGCCCCGCCCGGCTGCGCTCGCCCACCTCGCGGAGCAGGTACTCCTCCAGCAGGGCGCCGGCTCTTGAGTCGTCCCACTGCCGGCCGATCTGGTAGCGGAGGAAGTTCTTGAGGACGGGCAGGGACCGCTCCGACAGGGCGACGTTGAGCAGGTTGCGAAGCTGGGACATCGTCACCCTCGCCTTGCGGTCCCTGCGCTGCGGCATCGGCAGGTAGATCTCCGACTCCGCGACGTACCGCTCGGCGGCGGCCACCAGCTCCGGCTTCTGCGCTTCGATCCAGGACTGCTGCTCGGGGCTCATGACGACTCTCCCTTGAGATGGATGGGGTCCGAGAAGCGGACGGCGCCGAAGCCGCGGTCGCGGACCGCGCCGGCGCCGTGGCGCTCGAGCGCGGCCAGCCGCGCGAGGGTCTCGGCGTCGAACGCGGGCACCGACAGCAGGAGCACCGAGCCGGCCCGCACCACCGGCGCGAACGGCCGCGGCTGCCCCTTTGCGGTGTCGAAGCCGCCGCGCTGGCCGGCACGGACCTCGGCGTGGAGGACGCGCGAGCCGGGGAGGCCGAGGGCGGCGTGGAAGGCGTCCTCGGGCGTCGCCGACGCCTCGCCGGGGATCAGCTCGGTGAGGAGGAGCGCCGCGAGGTAGCGAGCTTCCTCGGCGGTGGGGCGCCCGTTGCCCGGCGAGTCGCTCGATGGTGATCCGGCCGCCGGGGGGTCCTGCGAGCCGGCGGCGCCGATCCGCGAGCGAGCAGCGGCGACCTGGGCGCGAACGTGCTCGTCGAAGGCTTCGACGCGCGAGCCGAGCGGCTCCCCCTGCCGCGGCCGGACGTCGACGATCCGCAGCCGCCCGTAGCCCTGGCCGCGCCCGTGTCCGGCCCGCAGGTCGATCGCCGCGGCATCCGCGAGGAGCTGGCGCGCCTCGGGTCCCGCGTTCCACACCGCCGCGACGAAGCGGGTGCCCCGCTCGATCAGCTCGACCGAGTAGAGCGCGCCGTCCTTGCTGCGCGCGCTCGCGGGCTCGAGGGCGAGGCGGGTCATGACCCGCCGCTCGGGCGCCACCGCGCCGAGCCAGCGGCCGGGCCGGGCGGCGCGCTCCGGGTCTCGATCCTTGCGGACGATCTCGTCGCGGGCAGGATGGAAGACCCCGCGCTCGGCCAGCAGCCGCTGGATGTAGTCGCGCACCAGCGTGTCGTCGATCCCGGTCTTCTCTCCCTCGTACTTGCCGACCCGCACCGAGAGCGGCGCGATCCGCGGCGCCGCGGCGCGGTCCTTTCCCACCGGCACGGCGTCGCCGAACCGCACGCAGGTCTCGGGGTCGAGGACGAGCGCCTCGAATGCCGGGTCGCTTCGCCGGTCGGCGGTGACCCGGCGATGGCGCATGGCGGCGGTGACCACCGCGCCCCGGACCGTCGAGGCGGCGAGGTAGTCGAGCGTCGGCTGGAAGTTGCCGAGGAACGGCAGCTCGCCCAGCGACAGCGGCTCGAGCGCCTCGAACACCACCTCCAGCTCCGTCGCCTCCGGGATCTCGATCGAGCGCGGCACTCCCTCCAGCGCCGCGACCGGCTCCAGCTCCAGCTCGACCCAGCCGAGCCCACGGCTGCGCGACGAGCCGAGCGCGAACACCGCCCCGAGCGCGGCCTCGAACAGCTTCCGGTCGGCGGCATCGAGGAGCGAGAGATCCGCCGGGGCGCGGAAGGAGAGGAGCGCTCCCGGCGAGCCGGCGATCTGGCGCTGGAAGAGCCGCTGATCGGCGGCGCGCCGGCCACGCCGGTCGATCGACACCTGGGCGCGCACGGTGTAGCCGAGCCCGCCTCGGAAGGTCTTTGCCGTCTCCTCATTCAGCTCCGCGTCGCCGAGGTAGACGAGCGTCGAACCGCCTCCGGTCCGCTCCTCCACCTCCGGCTCGGCCCGCTCGCCCTGCGGACCGACCTCCTGGCTGAACCCGTGCCCGCCGAGAATCCGCCGCGCCGCCGCCTCGCCTTCCAGCCGCACGAGCTGCTCGCGGATCGCACCCTTCAGCGCGCTCGCCGGGATGAACGGCTCGCCGTCCGGCCGGCGGAGCGTCGCGTCGTGGATCTCGCGCGAGCGCCCGGCGCCGAGCAGGAGCGCTCCCTTCAGCCGGACTTTGATCTCGAGATTCATCGCCGCGCCCCCCGCGCGCCGCCCCGGCGCTCGTCCGGCAGGAGATCGAGGACCTCGAGCGCGTCGAGATAGGGCGTGCTCAGCCAGTCGCCGCCGTCCGAATCCGGCGGCGGCTCGGCCCGGCGCCACAGCAGCTCGTCGACGCGGCCGAGATCGACGCCGAGCGCCTCGCGGTACTCCGCCCAGCCCTGGCCGTCCTTCGCCCGGGCGTGCTGATAGCGCCAGAGGCTGCGCGACAGCGCCTCGCCGCGGAAGACCTCCTGCCGGATCGCAATGCGCTGGGTCGGCGGCACCTCGCGCAGCGCGCGGGCGGCGCGGAGGACGCCCTCGAGCTGCTCGATCGAGAACGGCCGCTCGGTGAGGAGGAGGCCGGGCTCGGTCCCCCGCGGCGCGCGACGGAAGTGGGCGCCGCGGAGCCGATCGATCGACTCCGAGAGCGGATTGCCCGAGGCGAGGAGCAGAAAGTCCACGGCACTGCGCAGCGGCCGGCTGGATTCCACGGCCGCGGCGCCGGCGCGGTGGATGAGGCGCTTGGCGCTCTTCAGCAGCTCCTCGGCATAGCGCACGAGGAAACCGACCGGAAAGTGGCAGTCGGCGAAGACCAGCCCGACCCCGACGCCGAACCCCTCCACGCTCCGGCGGAGCACCGGGGGCGCGCCGTCGAGAGCGTCGCGGAGGAGCGGGTTGTGCCCGAGGTCGAAGCCCCGCTCGACCGAGCGGACGAGCTGGACGGCGGCCTCGAACGCGAACCGCGCCGGCAGGATCAGGATCGCGTCGTCGCCGCCGCGGATCGGCTTCTGGTAGAGCTGCCGCTCCTCGGCGTCCTTCAGCTCCTCGCGCTCGACGATCCGCCGCACCGCATCGTCGAACGCGCCCTCGACCGCCTCGCTCAGCGCCCGGTGCCGGGCCATCGAGTCGATCTCCTGGAACGCGGCGCCGACGTTGGCGCCGTCGGCGTAGAGGAGCGCCAGGCGCGGGTCGTCCTCGGCGACCAAGTCCTGGAAGGTCTTGGCCTCGTCGGCGTTCCGCTTGAGCGTGCCGCCCAGGTCGCGGCGGGCCGCGCAGGCGGCACAGATCCGCTCGGCGGTCTTCTGTCGCGGCTCGGTCCCGACCCGCCGCCGGCAGGCGCTGCAGCGCGGCGCCTTGGCGTCGATCGTCTCGCCGAAGCGCTCGCTCCGCGACCGCTCCCGGGCGAGGCGGCCCATCAGAACCGAGACGGCGGCGGCGTAGCGGCTGGTGGCACGGGCGGCGGCACCGGCCCCGGCCGCCGGCGGCGCCGGCCCGGGCCCCAGGTCTTCGGGCCAGACCGGCAGCTCCGCGGTGACGGTTCGGAGGTCTTCTTTGGTCGCGTCGGCCAGGACGGCCTCGATCCTCGAGCGAAGCGCCGCGGCGCGTTGCGCGGCCACCACCGCAAGCCCGCGACCGCCACCGGCGAAGACCAGCGCCCCCTCGTGATGCCCCTCCCGCCTCAGCACCTCCTGGACCGGGCAGATCGACGCCTTCCCGGCGCCGTTCGGGTCGGTGAACGCGGCGACCAGATGGCTCCCGCCGGCGACGTCGACCGGCCGCCGCACGCGGAAGACATAGTCGTGCACGCCGGGGGTGTCGAAGGCGACGAGCGCGAGCGGGGGGCTGCCGCGGAACCGGTCGCGCACCGCGCGGCAGTCCGCCGCGGCCGGTTCGCCACTGACGACCTCCCTGCCCAAACGCTCCGCCAGCCCTGCCGGCAGCGCCACACCGGCGCTCTCCGCCTCGGCCGCCAGCGCCGCCGTCAGGGCGGCCGCTTGCTGGTGGACGATCTGCTCGAACGTACCGGCTTCCGGCATCCATCCCTCCGCGCCAGGGCGGGTCGAGGTCCGGCTCCGACCACCTGGCGAGCCCGAGGCGCCGGGCGCGCCGCTCGATCGCCGAGCCGGCGGCGGCACTCCCTCGCCTCTGGTCTACAAGGACACGAGTGCGGGGCGGATTGTTGGTAGCTTGTCGGTGGCGAGCTGCGAGGCCACCCGGAACGCAGGCGACAAGGAGAAACCGCCCAGCTCAAGGGGGCGCCGACGTAGGTCCGGTCATGATCTGGCGGCGCCCATGGATGCGGCACGGATTGACATCCGATACAGTCACCCCATGCTGACGCGCCTCAAAGTCGACGGGTTCAAGAACCTCGTCGGCGTGGACGTCCATTTCGGACCGTTCACTTGCGTTGCGGGCCCCAACGGAGTCGGCAAGTCGAACCTCTTCGACGCCATCCGCTTCCTCAGCGGCTTGACGGAAAAACCGTTGATGGAGGCCGCGCTATCGGTGCGCGGCGAAGAGGAGCGCACGTCCGACCTGGAGGGGATCTTCCATCGCGTCGGGGATCGACAGAGCACTGAAATGAGCTTCCTGGTCGAGATGATCATCCCGCGTGAGGGGATCGATCACCTGGGCCAGGACGCGAGAGCCGCGATCACCTTCCTGCGCTACGAACTGGATCTTCAGCTCCGCGGCCAGACACTGAGCATCCGGCAAGAGGCGCTGACCCACATCAACCTGCGCGACGCGCGAGAGCATCTCCGCTTTCGTCACACTCCGACGTGGCGTCGGTCAGTGGTTCAAGGCCGGCGGACGGCACCCTTCATCTCCACCGATCGGGAGGGCGGGAAGGTCTACGTCAAGCTCCACCAAGACCAGGGGAAGGACTATCGTGGAGGCGGCAGGCCACGACCACACGTCGCGGACAGGCTCCCCAGAACTGTCCTCTCCGACGTCAATGCGGCCGAGAGTGCCACCGCGGTGCTGGCTCGCCAGGAGATGCGTTCCTGGCGTCTGCTGCAGCTCGAGCCTTCGGCGCTCCGCGCCCCGGACCTCTACACCGCGCCGACCAACCTGGCCACCGACGGAGCCCATCTGGCGGCGACTCTCGCACGCCTGACGAAGACTCGTCGGACCGCTCCCAGCACCGGCGAAATCCGCGAGGCGCGTGCGATCACCGCGCGGGTGGCCAACCGTCTCGCAGAGCTCATCGACGGCGTGCGATCGATCCGAGTGGAAGCCGACGACCGCCGGGAGCTCTTGACCCTCAAGCTGACGGAGAGCGACGGAACCGAGCATGAGGCCCGGTCCCTGTCCGATGGCACCCTCCGCTTCCTGGCGCTCGCAATCCTGGAGAACGATCCGACCGCGCAAGGCGTTCTCTGCCTCGAAGAGCCGGAGAACGGGATCAACCCGGAGCGGATCCCGGCGATGCTCCGGCTGCTATCCGATCTCGCCGTCGACCCGACGCACGAGGTGAGCGCCGAGAACCCCCTTCGGCAGGTCATCGTCAACACCCACTCCCCGGCCGTGGTCGCCCAAGTGCTCGCCGACGACCTCCTGGTGGCGGTTCCAGAGTGGGTCCCAGTCGACTCCACCTCCGCGATGCGGCCGACCTTCCGCTGGTTGAAGGACACGTGGCGTGCCAAGGCGTGGGCCGAGGCGCCCACGCTGGCTCCTGGGGTGGTCGTTTCCTATCTCAATCCCCTCGAACCGCGGCCGGTCCACGAGGAGTCCTCGGGTGCCGGCGGAGCTTCTTCGGGCAAGGCTCTGCGGGTGGTGGACCGGCCGGACATTCAGATGTGGCTCCCCGGGATTCCAGCGAGTCGATGAGAGCGCTGGTCTTCACCCTCCTCTCCGAGGGTTCCTCGGACCGGGCTCTGATCCCGATCCTCCTCTGGACGTTGCGGCAACATTCGGAATCGATGTTCCAGCCCCAGTGGGCCGACCTGCGATGGCTCCCGAGCCCGCCTCGAACACTGGAACAGCGCGTCGAGGCGGCCCTGGAGCTCTACCCGTGCGACCTGCTCTTCGTGCATCGCGACGGGAACCGCTCCGGTCTGAGCAAACGGAGGGAGGAGATCGAGGCGGCCTTGGTCGGAACATCGGAGCAGCCCGCGATCGCTGTGGTGCCCGTACGGACTCAGGAAGCGTGGCTCCTGTTTGACGAAGGCGCGATCCGCACCGCGGCGGGCAACCCGAACGGAGACGACCCACTCGACTTGCCGACCCTCCATCGGCTCGAGGAGGAACCAGACCCCAAGCATCGACTTCACGAGATCCTCAGGGCTGCCAGCGGTCTCGGGCCGAGACGGAGGAGGTCGCTGAGGCCCGGTCCCGCCGTCCATCGCATCGCGCAGCTCATCGACGACTTCTCGCCCCTTCGGACCCTCCCGGCCTTCAGGGCTTTCGAACAGGATCTCGCCGTGCTGCTGGACGATCGCGGCTGGCGACGCGAGGGCGTGAGCTGATCGGCGGACGCCAGCTCGCGGTCGATCGCGGCTCGGGCGGAGATCACATCAGGTCGAAGAACGACTCCTCGCCGAGGTGCGGAAGGTACCGCTGGGCGAGCTTGGCGAGCTTGCCGCCCGCGAGGGGCCACGACCAGCCGCCGTCGCCTCGGTACGTCATCCGCTCGACGTGGAACGTCCGCGAGCCCGGATCGTCGAGGACGAAGCGCAGGACGGGCGAGTAGTCCCCGCGGCGCACCCACTCCGCCGCGTGCGATCGGGAGGTGAGGGGCGAATGGAGTCCGAGCCCGAGCGGGATGTCGAGGCTCCGGTGCGGTTGGTGGACGACGATGGCGTCACCCTCGACCTCGATGCGATAGACGCCGAGGGACAGCTCTTCGAGGCGGGCGCGGACCGCCTCTTCCTCGGCCTCGGAGATAGAGCGTGGACGCACCCTCGCCAGGCTGACCTGGCCGTTGACGCTCTCGTGCACCCCGTAGCCCTGCGGAATCTCCTCGACCGGACGTTCGCCGACCGAGCGCGCGAAGACGTAGCGCACCTTGCCCGTCTTGGTCTTGCGCGCATGGAGGAAGTAGGTGACCCCCTTCCGGTTCTTGTAGCTGAAGGCCATGCACCCTTCCATCCAGGCGCGTACCGCTCCGGTCTCCGGGATCAACTCCCCGGCGTTGGCTTGAGCTCCCCGGCGCCGATCGCCGCCAACCGATCTAGCAGACCGGGCTCTCCGCGATCGATGGTAGCCCAGAAGAGCAGCGGCTCACGCGACACGAATGGCCTCTTGCTCCAGCGAGTCCTGCACCAGGCCGTCACTAGTCGGACGCCTCGTCGAGGATCTGCAACGCGCTCTCGGGAGGGCAGGCGGGAATCGGCGGCGGCAGCCGGTCGAGCTGCTGGCGGTCGCGGGTGACCAGGCTGGTTCCTCGGACGTGGTGGCGGAGCAAGGCTCCGGCGCTGCGCGCCGTCCCGCGATCCAGGACGCGCGCGCGATCACGATCGCCGCGTGGCCCGGCCGCTCACACCCGACGATCTCAGCCCGTCGGATCCCGGATCTCGAGCTCGGGAAAGCCGGCGCGGAAGTGATCCGGGTTGCGGGTCACGAGGCCCTGGAAGCGGAGGGCGAAGGCGCCGATGAGGAGGTCGGCGATCGGCCTCCTCGGGCCCGCGCGGTCGCGCCGCCTGCGGACGTGGGCGTGCCACGCCTCGAACGCGGCGACGGTGTCCCGGCGGGTCCAGTCCTCGGAGAAGCCGACCCCGACGCCGGCCAGGAACTCCTCCTGGAGCGCCCGGCTGCCCTCGAAGGCCGGGGCGAGCTCGACGTAGGTCACCGCGCAGATCGCGAGGCCGTCCTCCGCCAGCCGCTCGAGCGTCGCGGCGGACGCCTCGCCGAACTCCGGGTCGTCCTCGAGCACGTCGATCAGGACCGAGGTGTCGACCACCCAGGTCACGACCGCTCGCCCTCGCGCAGCTCCGCCATCCACTCCGCGGTGCGCCGGGGCTGCGGGCGAAGCCGCCGGGCGAACCCGCGCATGGCCTGAGCGCCCACCGGGCGGCCCTCCTCGACGACAGTCACCCGGAGCTCGCGATCGCTCACCTTCTGCCACAGGAGCTTCTTGCCCTTGCCCAGGGAAAGGGCGCTGCGCAGCCGGGCCGGGATCGAGACCTGTCCGCGCTCGGTCACGACGGTGATGTCCGCGGCTTCAGTCATGGCAGGAGGATATCATGTATCGACATCATGTGCAGCCGCAAGGCTGTTTCATCTCCTGGTCGCGTCCACTCGGGTCGATTCGTAAGCCCGCGGGATTCCTGCCTCGCCGGTCTGAGTCCGCCATGCGCCTTGGGCACACCCTGATGGAGGAAACGGTGCCAGAGTGGTGGCTCCACTGCCCTGCCCCTGCGGGCGGTGTTTCTTCGTAGGACTCGAAGCCGCCGTTGACATTCGGTTGCAGTTGACATAACGTTGCGGCGATGGCGACGCCTGCAGCCCAACCGTCCACTCCCCAGGAAGTCGCGGCGCGGCTCATCGCCGAGGCGCCCGACGAAAGCTGGATCCGCTCCCTGGTCGATCACCTCGACCGGCGGGTCCGAACCCAGCCTCTGGAGCGCCTGCTGTCGCTGTGGGGTCTGTCCGCGAGCGAAGCCGCCAGGGTGTTCGGAGTCTCCCGTCAGGCCCTGTCGAAGTGGCGCCGGCAGGGGCCGCCGGCCGAGCGCGCTCCGATGATCGCTGCGCTCGCCGCCGCCACCGACCTGCTCGACCGCCACGTCAAGCGCGAACGCATCCCGGCGGTGGTCCGCCGCCCGGCCGCCAACCTCGGGGGCTCTTCGCTGTACGAGGCGGCGTGCGCCGGCCGGCACCTGGAAGTCCGCGACGCCGCGGCGCAGATGTTCGATCTGCGCCGCGTACAGCCTTGACCCTCTACGCGACCGTCCGCCTGCCGGACGACCGCGTCTGGCTGCGGGCTGCCGACCCGGCCTGGGACGATCCGCTCGATCCCTCGTACGCCCGAGATCGCGGCGGCAGGTGGAGTCCACCGGCCTCGTTCCCCGCGCTGTACCTCAACGGCGACATCGCCACCGCGCGGAGGCAGATCGCGCGGATGCTCGCCGGCTCGCCCGTGACCGTCGACGACCTCGATGACGAGGCCTACGTGCTGGTCGCCGCGACCCTGCCCGACGCCCAGACCTGCGCCGACGCGACGACCGCCGCGGGCCTGCGCTCGCTCGGCCTGCCCGACACCTACCCGCGGGACTCCGACGGCGACGAGATCGACCACCCCGTATGCCAGCGCGTCGGCCAGCAGGTCCACGACGCGGGGCTTGACGGCGTGTGGTGCCGATCGGCATGCACCGCCGACGGGCATGGCCGCGAGCTGGCGTGGTTTCCGGCCCATCGCCGCGCGACTGCGCGACCGGTGTGGAGCGAACCGTTGCCGTTCGGAGCCTGGAGATACGCGGACGGGTGGGCCGATCTCGGCCTGGCGGATCAACCGAGCCCCCATCCGGCGGCGACGCTTCGATAGCGCTCAACCCGCTGGAGACGGCGCCGGTAAGTGTCGAAAGGAAGGTGATTCAGTTGTCAAGGAGCGTTGCCGCCGCGTAGGCCGCCAGCGCGGGACCGGCAAGGCCGGCCCAGCAGAGTCCCTCCACTTGCGCTACCGGCTCCGCACCTCGTCGGCCCGACCGGTCTTGGGCTCGGTCTCGGGCGGGTCCTGGTCCGGCTGCGCCGCGGCGCGCCGACGCACCGCGATTCCCGCCGCCCGGCTGAGATCCGTCTTGCCGGTCGGACCGCCGCCTCCCCCGGTCCCGGGCTGGGCGGCGACGCCGGCCGCCGGTTCTAGCTGTTCCTCCCGGCTGTCGGTCTTCGGAGGCGGATCGGAGGGCGGGTTCTGGGGATCGCTGAGCAGCTTGCCGGGGAGCTGCAGCTCGTCTGTGCGGGAGTCGGTCTTGGAGCCGGTGCCGCCACCGCCCTGGTTGCCGCCTGCGCTGCCTTGGTCTTCACTGCTGCCGTTGGACATGGGCCTCCTCCTGAGCAAGGTCGAGATCGGACGTGGACGTGACGGTGCCCGGGCCGGGGCACCCCTGCTCGGGAAGACACGGGGAGCCGGTGGTTTGTTGGGGGTCGTCGCTAGCGCCAGTCGCCGTGGAGGCTGAACGCCGCCCAGTGGGCGGGGGCGGTCCAGGCGGGTTCGTCGAGCATCGACAGCTCGGCGGCGCGGAGGGCGGCGGCCGGGGTCAGCCCGTCACGGCGCATCGCGGTGTAGAAGCGGACCATCAACTCGGCGGTCGCCTCGTCGTCGACGTCCCAGTGGCTGACGACCACGCGGCGGGCTCCGGCGAGCATCAGCCCGCGCGTGACGCCGAGCACTCCCTCGCCCGCAATCTCGCGGCCGAGGCCGGTGCGGCAGGCGGAGAGCACGACCAGGTCGGCCGAGAGGTCCAGCTCGCGCAGCTCGTGAGCGCGCACGAAGCCGTCTTGCAGCCGGCCTTGCTCGTCGTAGAGCGAGAGGACGACGCCGGAGAGGCTCGGGTGGACGGTGTTGAGCAGGCCATGGCCGGCGATGTGGACGATCTGGAATTCGCCAAGCCGGCCGGAGGTCACGGTCTGGCGGCTGGCGTCGAAGTCGAGGGCGACCAGGCGGTCGGCCTCGGGGACCATGGCCGCCAGAGCGGTAGCCTCGTCACGACTGTGGCGCAGACGCTTCAGGGTGGTGAGGTCGAGGTCGCGGGCGGCTCGCGACAGGTGACCCGTGAGGGCCTCGGTGGATGCGCCGGGTGAGCCGCTGGCGGCCGGCGCGCCGGTCAGCCGGGGATCGTCCGAGCGATAAACCGGATCGGCGAGCACGGCGAGGACCCGAGGTGCCGGCGGGCGGGAGGCGAGCAGGCGCCGCTGCAGGGCGAGCACCGACGCGGAGGGGAGGACGACGATCTCGTGGTCGGCGATCAGCGGCCGCGCATCGAGGGCAAGGCGACCCGGAGCGGGCGCCGGCAGGGCCGCGAAGGGGACGGCGTGCAGCCCGCCGTCCGGGATCACCACCAGTCGGTCGGCGCCGAGGTTGTCGGCAGCGGGCGCCAGCACAGCCTCCGCCAGGGCCGCCGCGGCGGTCAGTGCCTGGCCGTGGAGGATCGTCTCACCGCTCGCCTCGAGCGCGGAGACCGCCGTCCGCGCCAGGGTATCGATCGCCGCCCGCCCGCGCAGAGCGTGCCCCTCGACGCCCTCGGGGCGGATGACCCAGAGGAAGCTCCGCCGGTCGGCCAGCGCGTAGACGAGCAGGGTCGTGCCTGGCTCGGCGAGGCCCCGGATCTCGGGCGCCGACAGCGGCGCCGGCGCCAGCTCGGTCACCGCAGGGCGCAGCTCGGAGCGGGCGCGCTCGGCCGCCAGCGCCAGAGTCCGCACGCGCGATTCGGCGGCGGCGAGCTGCGCGGGTTCGGCGCCGCCGCGCAGGAGCGCGGCGCGCTCGAGGTCGGCCTCGCGCAGGCGGCGCGCCAGCTCCCGGTAGCGGACCGCCGCTTCGGGATCGGCCGCCTGGAGCCCGAGACCCGTCCCGATCAAGCCCTCGAGCAGGCCGAGGGCACGGGCCTGTTCGCTGACCTCGAGTGCGCGCAACAGGTGCCGCTCTTCGCGGCGCTGTTCGTACAGCTCGAACAGCAGGTCGATCGCCTCTTCGACCAACTCGCGGCGCGTGGCCAGGAAGAACGCACGGGCGGATTCGCCATGAAGGCCGCCGCGCAGGGCGCTCAGTTCGGCCAGAAGCGGTTCCAGGCGCTCGAGGGCCGCGTCGGGATCGCCCAGCAGGCGGTCGGCGCGCGCGCGGTCGAGCTGCGGCGACAGAGCGCCGTTGCGGTCGCCGGCGGCAAGCAGCCGGCGGGTGCTCTCGTCGAGCAACGGCACCGCCGCCGCCGGCTCGCCCCGTGCGATCATCAGCCGGCCGAGGTTGGCCAAGGTCGAGCCTTCGGCCACCGGCCGGTTCAGGCGCCGGGCGAGCGCGGCCGACGCCCGGTAGGCACGCTCCGACTCGGGATAGAGGCCGAGCTTGCGACACGCGGAGCCCAGGCGGTCGAGGACTCCCGCCTCGGACCCGAGGTCGCCGCCCCTGCGGGCCAGTGCCAGGGCCTCCGCGTAGTACGGCAGCGAGTCGGCCGGATCTAGGTCGAGGTAGTGAGCCCAGCCGATCGCGGTCACGGTGTCGATGCGGCCGGCGTCGTCGTCCAGCCGGCGCTGGAGCGCGAGGGCGGCCCGAAGGTGGTCGAGCGCCTCGTCGGTGTAGCCGATCAAGGTGTAGAGCTGACCGAGCTCGCTGAGCGCCGCCGCCTCGGCAAGCGGCGAGCGGGTGCGGCGGGCGAGGTCGAACGAGCGCTCGAGGTCGATGAGCGCCTCCTCGAACTCGGAAGTGGCCGCCGCCAGGACGCCGCGCGCCAGGAGCGCGGACGCCTCGCCGGCGGGATCGCCGAGCTCGCGGAAGAGGGCCGCCGAGCGATCGAGGGCATGGCGCGCGCGCCGGGGCTCGGAGACCCGCTGCAGCACCCTGCCCAGGTCGCGGAGAGCCCATGCGCGGGACCGGAGCAGACCCGCCTCGCCGAAGCGCACGGCGGCCTGGTCGAGGCGTGCCGCCGCTTCCTCCGGGTCGCCGATCTCGGCCAGGCAACTCCCCAACCCTTGGAGGGCTCGCGCTTCCCACTCGAGATCGCCACCGTGGCGGACGAAGTCGTCGAGGGCGTCACGATACGCGGCCTCGGCGTCCCGCAAGGCCGATTCGGTGCCGCTGAATCGCAGCAGCTCGGCGCGATCGAGCGCGGCCACCGCGGCGGCGAGCGCGCGATCGGCGGCCGAAGCCGGCCGGAGGGCATCCAGACGCAAGGCGTAGCCTCCGGCGGCGGTGCCGATGCCGACGACGATCACCCGGTGCGTGCCGGCGTCGCGGCTGACCACCAGTGTGCGCTCTCTCCCCGACATCCCGGTCGGGCTGTCGGCCGTGGTCAGAACCCGGTCGCCGGGTCCCCGGACTTCGAGCACGGCGTCGACGCCGAGTTGTCGGAGGCTGAGGGCCGCCAGCTCACCGGCGGGCAGCTCGAGCGTGTAGGCGTGGCGCTCGCCCGGCGCCAGCGGGGCAACGGCGGTGAATCCCGGGTGGGGGACGAGTTCGCCCCGCTCCTCGGCCGCGCCGGCGGGCGCCAGCGGATCGACGGCGGCCGGTGGGGCACAGCCCAACGACGAGCCGAACGCGACGCTTGCAGCGAGCAGCTTCGTCAGTACCCCGCCCGAGGGATGGAGGGCGAGGCCGGCCGATCGACGTGGATCCCTCATGACGCAACGCCCCGGCCGGCGACCAGCCGGCATCGGGAGACCCAGGCTCTCTCGACGTGCCCGAGCGACGATGAGCCTACTCGGCTTCGAGTCGCAGGGCGTAGGCGGCGGCCGGGACCGTCTCCCCCGGCACCGAGAGCTCGAGCTCGTAGCGGCCAGGCTCGAGGATCCCGGCTGGCAGGACGACGAGGAAGGAGCCGCCGGTCGCTGGCCGGAGTCCACGCCGTTGCCAAACGGCGTCGCCGCGTTCGTCGCGGATCGCCAGCGTGTACTCAGGGTGGGGCGCCGCGGCGGCATAGCCGAGGGACAGCAGCACGCCTTCGGCCGATTCCGGTAGCCGCACGACCGTCGCCTCCCCCCGCGAGGCGCTGTCGCCCACCGGGGTGAGCGAAGCCAGCGCGAGGTTGATCCGGCCCCCTTCCGGCGCCACGAGCAGGCCAACGAGCAGGCCCAGACCGGCGGTCACGGTGATCAACGCGGCGAGACGCAGCCAGCGAAGGGCACGGGTGTGATGGCTTCTGGAGTCGGCGGCGAGGACAGGGTCGGGGGTGGCACCGGGCAGCGGCGCGGCGGTCTGGACGCCGGAGGGTTTTCCGGGCTTCAAGCCACCGGTCGCCGCTGCGCCGCCCAGCGGTTCGGTGCCGCCGGAGGACGACTGGGGATCGAGCCGGGCGCCGCGCCGGCGCTCGCGGAACGCCTGCCAACGGGCATCGACCCGAGATTGCGAGGGCAGGGCGACCCCGGGATCGGGCCGGACATCGGGAAACCGGGCGAGGTCGCGCAGGAGCCGCGCGGCCTCGGGGAACGCCGCCACTCCCTCCTCCACGCGCAGCCGCTTGGCGGCCGCCAGGCGGTGCTCGAGGTAGGCGAGGATCTCCTCGGGGGTCGGCGGCGCACCCAACCGCTGCCGCGCCTCCGCCTGCATCCCCTCGATCCGCTCCTGCAGCCGCTCGTCGCGCTCCACGGCGCCCCTCCTCAGGGCTCCTCCCCGTCGTCGAGCTCGGGGTAGGTCGCCGCTAGGATACGCCGCAGCCGTTTCTTGGACCCGTTGAGCTGGGAGCGGACGGTGTTGAGGCCGACGCCGAGCGTCTCGGCGATCTCTTCATAGGTGAGGCCGCCGATCCGCAACGCGACCACCTCTCGCATCCGCTCCGGGAGCTGAGGCAGAGCGTCGCGGAGCCGGAGGCTCCGTTCCGCCGCCAGCAGCCCTTCGAGCGCTACCGGGACCTCGTGTGCCTCGGGCCGCTCGCTCATCCACTGGCGCTCTTCGTCGTCGGATGCAGCGCGATCGCGAGACACCCGGCGATCCGCCCTCCGCTTGAGCGCCTCCTGGTCACGGAGATGATTGCTCAGCACGTTCACGGCGATGCGCTTGATCCAAGCCCAGAAGGTGCCCTGCCACCGATAGTCCTCTATATTCTCAAAGACACGAACGAGGACCTCTTGGGTGAGATTCTCGGCTTCGTCGGGCTCGCAGCCGCGGTTGGCGAACAGGGTGAGCAGCGGCGGCTCGAGTGCTTTGAAGGTCCTTTCCTCGTGCTCCTCGCCACCCTCGCCTCGCTGCAGGGCGCGAATCGCAGCGTCGAGCAGCGGGTCAGGCGGAACGGGGAGGCGGGCGGCCCGGGGACCGGACACCGATTGGGCCTGCGGTGAGGCAGGACCCTCCGGCCCGGCCGGCGGGCCGGAGGGATGGTCGCGATCCTCTTGCGGCATCGCAAGGGAGCATCCCACAGAACGCCGAAAGACGCCAACGCCGACAGGGCCCGGCGCACGGTCCGGCGTGCTGGCGTCGGGCCTGGGCTCAGCTTGCGTCGTTCGGCTCCTCCGGCGGCAGGACGAGGGACGGCACGTAGTGACCGAACGAATCGGCCTGACCGAACCTCGGATGCTCGTAGAGCTGGACGCGCCCGAAGCTCCGCGAGAGCTGCCCGAGGTAAAAGAGCAGAGCGTTCGGCGCCGAGGTGAACAGGTGGAGCGTGCCGCGCCGTTCGGCGGGCGTGCGACCGCTGGCCGTCAGTGCGATGCCCTGGGCGAGCTGGAGGGAGTGCCCGCCGCCGGCAACCGCGCGTTGCCCCGGATCCGGGTAAATCCGGGCGTGCTTCAGGCGAGTGACCGGCAAGCCGGAGAGCCGGAGGTACTCGTCGACGTCGGCGCGGATGTCGTTCGACGCGCTCAGGGCGAGCACGAGGTCGGAAGCGGTCGGATCACACGTCACGTCGGGCAGGTCACCCCAGAGCGGCTGCGGGCGGCCGCTGTCGTCGTCCGGTGCCCACTCGAGCGGCACGGGGCCGCCTCCGCGCTGGCGGATTGCGACGTCGAGCCCGCTCTTGACCTCGAGCACCCAGCCGGCGGCGAACGCGATCGACGCGTGAGCGGCGAAGTCGAGCAGGAGCGGCTCTCCCGTGCCCGCCCAGCGCAGCAGGAAGCGCTCGAGCCGCGGGAACACCTCCGTCCGCCAGAGCGCCGGTTCGCGAATCGGTCTGCCGTCGAAGAACTCGTCGAGCTCGAGGTAGTCGTCGGCGCTCTTCCGCATCTCGTCGCCCCACCGGACCGATCCCGGGATGGTCATGCTGTGGATCGCGAGCGTGCGGCGTGCCGGAGCCGGGTCGGCTCCGCCGGCGCTGGTATCGGCACCGATCGCCTGCGTGCCAGACACGACCGCGCCCGCCCGCGAGCCCTCGGGCTTCTCCAACCTGAAGAGCCGGCCGTCCTTGCTCGGCATGAACAGCACCGGGGTCGCCCACTCGGAGGTCTCCGTCGCCAGGCTGAGACGCGCCTCGCTGACCGCGGCGTCGACCGGCTGCTCGTCCGCCAGCGCGGCATAGAACGCCTTGCTGAAGTCGATCGCCGACCGATGGGAGATGACGTGCTGCATGCCGACGATCGCCGGCGGGTGGGGCCTGATGAGCCGAGCGACGGCGACGCCTTCAGGTCCTGCGAGCGAGGCGGTGAGACAGGAGTTGAAGACGACCAAGCGGAGATCCGGATGGTCCATCAAGCAATCCGCCAGGTTGGAGCCGTTCACCTGGAGCTTTCTCCCTTCGTTGCTGCAGAGAAAGACGGCGCCGATCCCCCCGTCCTCCACGAACCCCCCGTGACAGATGAAATGCGCGACGTTGATGCGTCTCGCCCTCAGTGTCCGCAGCAGCGCATGAGGACTGCTTGCGCGGACCGTCGAAACGCGGAACAGCCTCGGATCGGCGAGGGCCTGCTCGATCTCCCGGACCTCCTTCGCCGCCTCCAACTTCGGATCACCGGCATCGATCACCAGGATCTTGAGCGGCAGCGCGGTCTCCAGCGGCTCCACCCACTTTTGCGCGGTGAAGTCCCTGACCACGGGGCCGGCGCCGCGGCGGCCGAGGAAAATGCCCGTTTCGGCGTCGAACAGCAGCTCCCACGGGAGAGCCGCAAGCAGACCGATCTGGAGGTCGGTGTGGTCGAGGACCAGGCGGAGACGGAGGCCGGCCGCGTCCCTGCCTCGGCTCTCGACGGCGGCCGCGCACCTCTCGTAGAACGACCGCACCCTGCCTCGAAAGAGCGCCTTGTAGAGGCGGTCGCCGATCGCCTTGGCGTCGGCGAGGTCGGGGCCTGCACCGAGGGGTATCGCCAGGCCGTGGGGACCTTCGCCGGCGAGCTTTCCGGCCCGGCGCTTGATCTCCAGCTCGAGGGCGACGCGCAGTTGGTCGAGCGATTCCCGGACCAGAGGGGCGTCGAACTGCTCACGCGCCTCCCCGGAGAGGAGAGCGGAGGTGGCCCTGACCTCGAACGCACCGCCCTCCACCGACCGGATGGTCAACCTCAGCTCTCTGTGCTCCATCGGCCCTCCCGGACGCCAGGAATCTGGGGCGCCTGGGAGGTAGGACACGGGTTCGCAGTGGTTTGTTGACACGCCCACGTCAGGCCTCTGGCAGAAAGCCGCAGTAAGTGCCCGCGACGTCCGGCCAAGCACCCCGGGGCGACTGGGGTGCGGCGGTAGCGACTGGATGCTCTTGGAGCCTCGACCGCCAACAAACACGCCTCCAGCCGTGTCATTCAGGTTCAGGGGTGGCTTCGATCGTCGCGGCCGGCCCCCCAGGGTCAGGGAGCGAACCAAGATCAGATGCGCAGGGGGTACGGGATGGCCTTGCTCAAGACAAAGTTCGCAACGTTCCTTACGAACATTCGACCGACCCCGAATCAGCGGGAGGAGATGGCGACCGGCCACAAGACCCTCCGGCAGAGACTGAACGAGTTCAAGGACCTGCAGCCGATTCTGGTCAGCGACTTCCTCCAGGGCAGCTACCGCCGCTCGACGGCGATTCGGCCCAAGGCCGACGAACGATCCGATGTCGACGTGGTCGTGGTAACCAACCTCGACAGCGAGCAGCACGCTCCCGACGAAGCGCTCGAACGCTTCGTGCCGTTCCTGGACGAGTACTACGAGGGCAAGTGGGAGCCTCAGGGTCGCTCTTTTGGCATCTACCTCTCGTATGTCGACCTCGACCTCGTGGTCACTGCGGCTCCCTCCGAGGTGGACCAAGAGGCCCTCCGTTCCGCCGCCGCGCGGTCGTCGGTCACCCCCGAGGATACGAGCGACTGGCGGCTGAACGCGCTGTGGCTCCCACTCGCAGAACGCAACTTCCCGGAGGCCACCCTCCAGCTCTTGAGAGCCGCCAGCGCGCCCGAGTGGCAGACCGAGGCCCTCTTGATCCCGAATCGAGATGCCGACCGCTGGGAGCCTACTCACCCGCTCAAACAGATCGAGTGGACCTTCGCGAAGAACGGACAGACCAACGGTCACTACGTGAACGTGGTCAAGTCCCTCAAGTGGTGGCGCCGCGTCCGACGACCCGAACCGGAACGACCCAAGGGCTATCCCCTCGAGCACATCGTGGGGGACTGCTGTCCGGACGACATCGCCTCGGTGGCCGAGGGCATCTGCCGAACGCTCGAGGAGATCCGGGACCGCTACGGAGACTTCGCTTCCTCGCGGAAGACACCGTTTCTCCCCGGCCGAGGTGCCCCGCAAAACGTCCTCGCTCGAATCGCCGGTGACGATTTCGCGGCGTTCCACGCGCAAGTCCGGGAGGATGCGAGTTTGGCCCGAGACGCCTTCGACGAGTTGGACGAGGCGGAGAGCGCTCGGCTGTGGCGGAAGCTGCTGGGCGACGCGTTCCCGCCTCCCGATGACAAGGACGAGAAGGCGTCAGGGCCGACTTCGGCCGGTGGCTTCTCGATGCCCAGCGCACCGGCCGTGCCGCCTCGGGGTCGGTTTGCCTGAGGAGCGTGACGCACGCCCTGAGATACGGCGCGCCGTGGAGGCGCTTCGGGAGCTGGACGGAGTTGGGCTCGAGGGTGACCTCCGGTGGCAGCAAGGGGCGCATGTGTGGGCATTCCCGTTCCGGGTGCGCGTCGACGTGCCTCCCGGACCGCTGGTCCCTGAGACAACATCCTGGTGGGCGCACCTCCACAGCGACTATCCGGCCGGGCGCCCCAAGTTCTACCCGGCAAAGCGGAGAGGGCTGGTCTACACTTTCTTTCACCAAGAAGCGAACCTCGATGGACCCGAGCGTCAGCTCTGGCGTGAGGGGGCTCCGTGCCTCCATCACGGCATCGCCGCGGTCCGGCAACTCGGGGACTCCACCGAGCCCCGCGCACCCGAACTGCGGCTGCGCTGGTACGCGGAACAACTCCGGCACTGGTTGCTGGCTGCGGCCCGCGGCGAGTTGATGCAGCCAGGAGAGCTCCTGGAACTGCCCGACTACCGCTTCGGACAGGGGCACTCGCTCGCGTTCTTCGAGCCCGCCGCAAGCTGGTCGCTGTGGTCTGCTATCGAGGAGACTTGTGGCTATGCTCGGACCCTTGAACTCGGCGAAGGCCCGCTGCGAGTGTGGATCATTGCCGGTTTCGAGAACGCTGCCGGCCGCACGCTCGTCACAGCTCCCCAATGGCGCCCTTTTCTCTCGAACCGGGCCCGCGGAGGACCTCTCGCCGTCTGGGTTCGGACACCCGAGGTCCCGGTCGTGCCACCATGGCAGGCGCCCTCGACCTGGCAGGAGCTCGTCGCGGCGATGCGGGCGCAGGCCATTGATCTGCCGAACCTTCTATGGCCGCTCATTGAGGCGCGCCTGCGCACTCGCCAGAAGCGGGAGTGGCGATCACGCCATCCTCTTCTCATCGGCTTCCCCATGGCAGCGCGACTCGGACAACCTCCGAAGGAGATGTGCTGGGTCGGATTCGCCTTGCCGCCCTTGGCTGGAATCCACGAGGCCCGCGCCGGCTTTCGACCCGCGAAGCGCGGTCGATGGCTGCTGGACGTTCAGAATCTCCTCGGCATGAAGCCTCTGCCGTGGATGCGGAGCCAGGCCTGGATGGACCGCGATCTCACCGGCCGCGGCCGTCTGAGGTCTCCGCTCCCGGAGCAACGAGTGCTGCTGATCGGTGCGGGAGCTCTCGGCTCCAGCGTGGCCGAACTACTCGTCCGCGGGGGCGTACGCTCCCTCTGTCTGTTCGACGGAGACCGCGTGGAGGCAGGCAACCTCGTTCGGCACACCCTCACCCTCGAGGATCTCGAAAGGAACAAAGCCGAGGCGGTCGCCGCCAGGCTGAATCGGCTCTCTCCCCACGCGCACGCAGTGGGCGTCGGAGTGTTCTTTACCGATGATCTTCCCAGCCTGACCAGAGAGGCACGCAGCCTGGTCGCTGCTGCTGATCTGGTCATCGACTGCTCGGCGGATGATCCAGTGCTCTACGCCATGGAGCGCTTTGCCTGGGAAACGGAGCGGACTTTCGTTTGCCTTTCCCTCGGCATTCTTGCGCGACGCCTCTATTGCTTCCTGGCCCGCGGCAGGACCTTTCCTCGGCAAGACTATGTGCGCACGATCTCACCGTGGGTAGCGCGCGACTGGGAGGGGGTGGACGAGGCCGAGCTACCCCGCGAGGGCACGGGGTGCTGGCATCCGCTCATGCCGGCCACGACGGCTGATGTCTGGCTCCTGGCCGCGACGGCGGTCCGCTCCCTCGAGACCGCGCTGAGCGAGGGCGTGGCAATCGGCTCCCCGAGAATGGACGTTTTCGAACAGGTCGACGGGGGTGGAGCGTTCCGCGGCGTCCAGCGAGCGCCTCCCGGCCCAGCATGACCGACCAGCGCTTCGCTGCGACGGGTGGCCGCTACAACGCAGTAATCTGCGCTCGGGCGCTGGCGACTATCCTCCTTCTCTGCCGCCGCGGTTGGCCGAGGGAAACGGGCGGCGTGCTGATCGGCCACTACGGCCCTCATCTCGATACGGCCTTCGTGACCGACGTGCTGCCTCCGCCTTCGGACTCCGCGACTGGGTACTCATGGTTCGTTCGCGGAGTGCGGGGCCTTGCGACGCGCCTTCACCGCTTGTGGCACTCACGCCCAAGGCGCTACTACCTCGGCGAATGGCATCTTCACCCGGGCGCAGCCCCGATGCCGAGCCAGCAGGACCGCGTTCAGATGCAGACCATCGCCGACGGCGAGCATGGCTGCCCGACCCCGCTCTTGGTGCTCGTGGGTGGATCGCCGGAAGCGACCTGGGAGCTGGCGGTGTGGGCGTTCCGACGCGGTCGGAAGGCGCTTCGGCTGGACAGGTGCTTGGATTGACCGTGACCGCACGGCGGCGCGAGCCGCGAAGGGGGAGACGCCGGCTCCGCCTCCCCCCAAGCTGGGCCCCCCCCGGGCGCCCGCACGTGGGCGCCCGAGGGACGCTCGCCCTACTGCAACAGCCGCATCAACCCCCCAGCCGTGTCCGCCGCCCCGAGCACCGGGGTCCGGTTGTGGTCCTGGTTGCGGACCAGGAGCAGCGGCTCGCCGGTGGCGAGGTCGCGGAGGCGGACCTCCAGCTCGATGAAGGGATCGATGTTGGCGACGAAGATGTAGGTGCTGTCGGCCTTGTAGTCGACGATCGCGACCCCCAGCTCGAGCGCCGCCTCCTCGCCGTCGTTGACCACGCGCAGGCCGAGCCTCTCCATCGCCTGCACGAACAGGCCGCGCACCTCGTCCTCGAGGCCCGGGGCGAGCGCCGGCGAGTGGTTGGCCACCGGCGGCACGCGCACGGTGCCGTAGTCGGCGGCGCGGAAGAGGAGGCGCGTCGGCTTGCGCGGCTTGGCGTACTCGGCGTGGTACCACGTCCAGTCGAAGCCGATGCCGCGGTACTCGACGTCCTCGATCATCCGCGCGTACTCGCCGTCGGTGAGGAAGACGCCGACCACCTCCTCGCCGTCGCGGTAGTCGTCGCTGTCGAGGAAGGACGACGGGCCGCCGCGGCGGAAGGCGGCGCCGGCGTCCACGGCCAACAGGAGGGCGAGCAGCAGCAGGCCGGGAGCGAAGAGCGGCCGGAGCGTCGCCATCGCCCTCACCCTCCGAACCGGATGCCCACCAGGAGCTGGGCGCCCTTGAAGTTGGAGACGGTGTCGTAGCGCGCCTCGACGTTGAACCGCCCGCCGAAGCTGTAGCCGGCGACCCCTTCGATGCCGAGCGAGTCGCTCTCGACCGTGGACTTGCCGACGACGCCGCCGGCGATCGCCGCCACCTCGTACTCGAGCCGGTGGAGGTACGGTCCGCCGCCGACGTACCAGCCACCGCCGTCGCGGGAGAAGAACCAGCGCACCTCGGCGCCGAGGGCGAGGGTGGTGATCTCCTGGTCGACGCCGAAGGGCACGCCGAGGAAGCTCACGGTCTCCGAGGTCTCCGCCTTGGCGTAGCTCACGCCCGGGTAGAGCCGCAGGCCGCGGGTGATCTCGCCGAGGTCGGCCGACGCCGCCACGGTCCAGCCGGTGTCCCAGTCCGCCGGGAAGGTCGCGCCGCCGCGCACCTCCAGCCCGCGCCAGCCGAGGTCCGCGGCCGCCGCGGGAGCGGCCGCCAGCGAGGCGAACACGCACAGAGCGAGCAGAACCCCCATACGCTTCATTCCGATCCCTCCTTGAAGTCGTTGACCGGCGCCGCGGGCGGCCGCGCCGCCCTCCGGCGTCACACGCGCCGGGCGCCTGGGAGGAGAGACACGGGATGGGCGCTGGTTGTTGTCGTCGCGAGACCGTCGTGACCGGCCGCATGCTGGGCCGGCTTGGGGGCATGAAGCAGCGCCTCCGGGAAGGTCCCGGAGGCGCCGGGGGGTCGGGGCTCGTGCCCCTCGCGTCGGAGGCCGGAGCGTCAGGAGGTCGGGCCGTGACCGCAGTCGCCCAGGGTGCACTCGACGCCGGGCGGCGTGCAGGCGCTGCACAGCGGGTTGCAGCAGCGGGTGCCGAAGGGGCACACCACGTTGCCGCAGAGCTGGGGCTCGATCGGGCCGATCGGGCCGGCCAGGGGCTGCGGCTCGGGAATGGCTTCCGCGCCCGCGCCGGCGACGAGCTCGGCGGTGGCCGCTGCGCCGTCCACCTGCGTGGTTTCGAGACCGGCGACGGCGTGGTTCGGCGCGACCTCGTCCGTACACATCGGCGCGCCGGGTCCGGCCGCCGCCAGCGGCAGCGCGAGCAAGGCGACCGCCGAGCCGAGCAGTGTCACCTGGAGCATTCTCCTCATGTCGTACCTCCTGTTGCCTTTCCTTCCGTGGTTCGCCGGACGGATCCCCGACGTTGGGGTCCTCCCCTGTACCAGTGCGCCGCCGCCGGGTCGAGGGGGACGCTCCCATCCTCTGCTCCGGGCTCCTCCCGGGAGCACGAGGGAGACGGTCCAGCGTCGTGGCGGCCGTATACGGACCGGTGACCTCATGGACTTTCGCTCCCGCCTGCTCGCCACCTTGCGCCGTCTCGCGCCGCTCTTCGAGGAGGAGGGGGCCTCGATCCCGCGACCCGCGGCCCGGAGGACACCTACGTCCTCGACGACCCCGAGCTGCCGCTGATGGTGTTCGGGCTCCGGTCCCTCCTCCGGCCCGGCGCGCGGGTGGATGCCGAGGGGCTGGCCGTGCCGGTGCCGCGCCCGGCCGGCCTGCTGCTCGAGAAGCTCGCGACCGAGCGGAGCGGCGAGAAGGGCGAGCGCGACCTGCTGGTGGCGCTCGGTCTGCTCGTGGTCGCCGCCCCGGACGACCTGGTCGAGATGGAGGACCAGTACCGCACGCTCGCCCCGGAGGTCCGCCACACGATTCGCTCGAACCTCGCGACCCTCTCGCTGCTCGAGCCGCGGGCCGCGATGCCCGATCCCCGGCCCCATCGCGAGCTGGTGGCGGGGCTCCTGGACCGCCTCGACTGCCGGGAGGCGGCGCTGCCATGACCCGGACGGAGGCGGTGGCGGCGCTGGAGAGGCGGGCGCGCGCGGTGCGCGCGCGCGCGGCGGTGCGGGCCTGGGAGTACCGGCAGCGGCATCACGCCAAGGGGGTGTGGTTCCGGCTGCGGCGGCTGCTCGCCGCCACCGCGTCGGCCTGGAGCCTGCCCGAGGAGGAGGCCCGCCGGCTGCTCGCCGAGGGGTACCGGGCGGCGGAGGTCGGCGACCTGCTGGAGCCGCCGAAGGTCCTCGTCGTGGTGCCGGAGCGGCTGCGCGCGGTCCCCGGCCGGGTCCCGGTCCCGCTGCGTCTCGGGCCGGAGCTGCTCGCGGCGCGGTGGCTGGCGTTGGTGCCGTTTCGGTGGCCCGGGACGGTTACACGCTCGGCGAGCTGATCGAAACGATGCGGGGCTATCCCTCCCGCTCGAGCCCGACCGCCCGCCACAGGAACTCGAAACTCGCCGGCTCGCGCTTTTCCCGGCGCGCCTCCTGCTCCTCGTTCTCCTCGTAGGAACGGAGGAGATCGGCGACCTGCTCGCGGCCGGCCGCGGTGCGCAGCATCTGCCGCGGCGACCTTCCGTCGAAGATCGGGATCGGGTCGTCGGCCCAGGTGCGGTAGATGTGCTTGTAGATCGCCTGGGTCAGCTCGGTGGTCTTCTCGAGCGGCGGCGGGGAGCGGCGGCCCCGGCGGGGCGGGGCGCCCTCGCCGCCGAGAGCCCCGAGCGGGTCGGAGATCTCGCGGGTGACGAAGGCGATCGCGTCGCCGGCGACGCCGGCCAGCCACTCGCGCCCCTCGTCGGCGAGGCGGCGGGTGCGGGCGAAGACCTCCAGCCGGTCGCCGCGGCCGGGGTTGAGCGCGAGGAGCGAGCGCCGCACCGGGCCGCTCGGACCTTCCACCCGGGCCCAGCCGTGCTTGCGGTCGCCCTCGACGTCCGGTTGCTTCGCGAGCACGGCCGCCAGGCGTTTCCAGTCCGCGACCCGGTAGTGGTCGGTGGTCAGCAGCAGGGCGTCGCCGCTTCCGGCGTCGACGATCTCGGGCCTCGGCGGAGGCGCGGTCAGGCGCTCGATCCAGGCCTCTCTCAAGACCGACGAGACGTTCCGGCGGCGCGACTCCGCGTCGTCGCCGGCCGCGGCGGCCACGGCCTCGACCTCGGCCCGCAGGGCCGGGAGGTCCTCGCGTCGGAAGCCGTAGATCGCGCCCGAGAACAGCCACTCCCCGCGCCAGGAGAGGAGCCGCCCGCCGACCGCGCCGCCGCGCCGCATCGTGCGCGAGCCGAGGCGCTCGACCACCCAGCGCCGGGGAGCGTCGGGATCGAGGGCGTCGCGCAGCCAGACCCCCTCCCCAGGACGGCTGTCCACCACCTCCCAGAGCTGGAGCGGCCGCGCGGCCAGCTCCTCGATCCAGCTCCGCTCGCCGGCCTCGAGCGGCGGCCCGCCATCGCCGAGCAGCAGGGCGGCGACGCGCCGCGGCGGCCCGTCCCCGAACGCCAGCTCGCCCTCGGCGAGCAGCCACTCGTTGGCGTTGATCCAGAGCGCCTCGGCGAGGTCGTCGGGCAGCTCCTTCATCAGTTCCGGGGCGCGCTCGAAGTACCGGCCGAAGAAGCCGCGCACGATCGCCTGGTAGACGGCGTCCTCGTGCCGCTCCTGGAGCCAGGCGAGCGCGCGGCCGACCGCCGCCTCGCCGCGCGCCATCCGGCGCCCGACCTCCTCCTCCTTGGCCAGGCAGCACTTCTTGTACTTCTTGCCGCTGCCGCACGGGCAGGGGGCGTTGCGGGACGGGGCGGGCATGGTGGGAGAGGGAGGCGCAGCGCGAACCCGGACCGTCGCGCTACCAGTCGAGGTCCCAGATCTCCTGCAGCGAGAGCCGGAAGCCGCGGAGGCCGGGCTCGCCGGACACGCTCGCGCGGGCGTCGAGGACCTCCGCCGGCGCTCCGGGGCGGTAGACGTGGACCCGGCGCGCCTCGGGGTCGACGAGCAGGCCGAGGCGGGCGCCGTTGGCGAGGTACTCCTCCATCTTGGCTTGCACGTCGCGGCCCACGGTGCGTGCTCCGGGCTCAGTCTAGCGCAGCGCTCGGTCGCCTCGCCCTCCTAGCGCGGGCTCGCTTCGCTCGCCCGCAACCCCAGGTCCGTAGTGGAAACGGCGCCGTGAGGACGTTTCTAGCAAACTCCTCGATCTCTGGTCGCATCAGCGCCACCGTGAGCGGACGGGGCGTGTAGCCCCCGCTGAAACGGGCGAGCGCAGATTGGCCATCCTGCCCCCGGTACTCGTGCTACACGGGGGCCTAGCACGAGCCTTGACCAGCCAGCCTTGGTCGGTGTATGGTTCCAAATTGCAACCGTTCCGGAGCGATCCACCCACGTGTCCAGCATCACGCTCAAGAACCTCCCCGACGACCTGCACCGGCGCCTCAAGCAGCGCGCGGCGCGGCATTACCGGAGCCTCAACAGCGAGATCATCGCGGCCCTCGAGGCGGTGGTGCGCGCCGAACCCGGCGACCCGCGGGCGACGATCGAGCGTATCCGAGGGCTGCGTCCCCCGGGCCACGAGCGGCTCACCGAGCGCGATTTTGACGCCCTGAAGAACGAGGGGCGTCGTTGATCGTCGCCGACGCCAACGTCCTCGCTTACCTCTGCATCGGCGGCGACCAGGCGATCCTGGCCGAGGACGTACTGCTCGCGGACAGCGAGTGGCATGTTCCCGTGCTCTGGCGCTCGGAGTTCCGCAGCGTCCTCGCCGGCCTTCTCCGGCGCGACATGCTCGATCTCGAACGGGCCCTCGCCATTGTCGCCGAGGCCGAGATCCTGCTCGCCGAGCGGGAGCACCAGGTGCCTTCGGACGATGTCCTCCACTTGGTCTCGGAGTCGAACTGTTCGGCCTACGACTGCGAGTACGTCGCGCTCGCCCAGCGGCTCCAAGTCGTCCTGGTCACCAACGACCGGCAGGTGCTCCGAGCCTTCCCGGCGACGACGCAATCCATGCAGACGTTCCTCGGCCGCGATGACTCGGCCGATCCTCAGGTGGACGCTGGGCGATGACAATCCCCGCTACGAGCTGAGTTCTCGGGTGCGGTGCTCCGCTTGCTCACAGCACGTAGGCCAGCGCGAACCCGATCTGCGCCGCCATCATCATCAGGTACATGTGCCGCCAGGAGGGGTGGTTCTCGGTCGCGGTCAGCGAGCGCGGGTCGCGCACGAGGAGCCAGACGGTGTAGGCGCCCCAGAGGGTGAGCAGGGCACCGAGGCCGGTGAGCAGCAGCGGGTCGCCGGTGAGGATCGTCAGCTCCGGGTCGCCCGGGTCGGGGAGGTGGGCGCCGAGCGGGATCAGCAGCCAGGGGAGGACGAAGAACGGGGCGATGATCCAGGCGGCTTTTTTTACTCCATGGACGATCGGCAGGGTCCGGCAGCCACCGGCGCGGTCGCCTTCGATGTCGGCGAAGTCCTTGGTGCCGGAGGCGCCGATCAGGAAGAGGCCGAAGATCGCGCCGATGTACCACGGCTCGGCGTAGAAGACGCTCGCCACCATCGCCCAGCCGGCGACCTTGAGCAGCACGCCGCGCGGGATCGCGATCGTCAGGTTCGCCGCCATCCCCATCGTCTTGGTGCGCCCGAACCGGGGATCGGAGTAGACGAACGTGAAGATCAGCCCCGCGAGGTAGATGAAGAAGCACTGGTGGTCGGCGAGCGGCGCGGTCGCCTTGTCGATCCAGCTCTCGTGGGGATAGGGGACGACCAGCCAGGTCGGGAGCAGCGCCAGGGCGTAGAACACCCAGGTGAACCACCACGCCCGGCGGAGCGAGAGCGCGCCGGTCACGAGCGGCCGCTTCGGCTTGTTGACGCGGTCGATCTCGAGGTCGTAGATCTGGTTGATCGCGTTGGAGGCCGCGTTCATGAAGCTCGCGCACAGCGAGCCGAGGACGACGGTGAGGACGACCGACCCGGTCAGCCGGACGTCGGGGTCGGGGTTGTGCGCCGAGCCGAACGCGCACACCGCGCCGGACACGATGCCGAAAAGCGGCGGCAGCAGCGTGAACGGCCGCGCGAGCGTGACGTAGTGGCGGAGGTTCCCCATCGCGCTCAGATCACGAGGGGCGCCATCGCCGCCGCGAGCAGCGCCCCGACCAGCGTATTGAGGAAGTTGATCGCCTGGTTGTCGAGCAGGCCGCGCCGCTCGAGGGTGGCGCCGGCGACGCTCTCGATCACGGTGCCGAGGAACGCGGCGACGAGCACCGCGACCGCCCCGACCCAGGGGTAGAGGCCGAGCCCGGCGCCGAGCGCGCCGAGCAGCGCCGCGGCGGCGATCCCGGCCGCCGTCCCCTCGGCCGAGACCGCGCCGTCGGTGCCCGGCGGCACCCGGCGGAGCGAGGTGATCAGGAACGCCCGCCGCCCCCAGAGCTGGCCGATCTCGCTCCCCGCGGTGTCGGCGGCCGCGGTGGCGAAGGCGCCGGCGAACGCGAGCAGGAAGACCAGCGGGTAGTCCGTGGTCGCGGCGAACGCGGCGCAGGCGACCGCGGTGCCGCAGTTGGCGAACGCGTGGCGGGCGCCGCGCCGGCCGCCCCCTTCCTGAGCCAGCCCCCGCGCCGCCTTGCGCCGGTAGCCGAGCTTGGTCGCGGCGCTGCCGAGGACGAAGAACGCGAGCAGCAGGAGGTACCCGCGCCAGCCGAGGAAGCCCCAGATCGCGGTGCCGATCGCGAGCCCCGCGACCGCCCCGGAGACGCTGACCGTGCGCGCCGCGTAGCCGGCCGCCGCGAGCGCGAGGTTGACCCCGGCGCCGATCGCGAGCCGGCGCGCGAACTCGGGGTCGCCGGCGAGCGCCGGCCACCCCTCCTGGCCGAGCACCAGGCCGAGCAGGAAGAGGCCCGTGACCAGCGGCACGCCGAGGTTGTCGTCGAGTCCCTGGGGGAGCGACTCGAGGAGCGCCGCGAGGAGCGCCGCCGCGGCCGCGCAGCCGAGCGCGAACCCCCAGCCGTAGCGGCCGGGCGCGGTCCACTGCAGCAGGACCGCCGCCGCCGCGGTGCCGAAGAGCCAGTAGCCGAGGCTGCCGGCCCAGCTCTTGGCCGGGTTCCAGGGGAGCTTCCTGCGCCCGAGCGTCATCCCGACGACCGAGGCCATGCCGTCGCCGAACGCGAGGATCCCCCAGGTTGCCGCCGCCACCTCGAGCCGCCGCCAGAAAGCGAGGATCAGGAGCATGACGGTCAGCGGGTAGAGCACGACGCCGACCGAGCGGCCGCGCGCCCGCTCGCCCTCGCGCAGCAGGTGCCGGCCGCCGACCCTCGGCAGCAGCAGCAGGTTGAACAGGAAGCCGCCGGCGGCGATCACCGCCCCCCACAGCGGGCCCAGCCAGCGCAGGAGGAAGCTGCACAGGCCGACGCTCATGTGCACGGTCTTGCGCAGCAGCTCGCCGCGCGAGACCCGCGCCGCCGCCGGCGCCGACGCCTCGGCCTGCGCCTCGGAGATCCGGTCGCTCACGCCGCCGCCTCCGCGCGCGCCTCGCACCACAGCTCGGCGAGGGCGTCGTCGGCGCTCCGTTCCGGCGCCCAGCCGAGGGCGCGGAGCTTCCCGGCGTCGCCGCACAGGAGCGGCACGTCGATCGGGCGCAGGCGCGCGGGGTCGGTCTCGACCCGCGCCTCGACGCCGGCCACCGCCATGAGCAGGTGGAGCATCTCGTCGATCGAGCGCGCCTCCCCGGAGGCGAGGTTGTAGACCTCGCCCGGGACGCCGGCTTCGGCGAGCCGGCGGTAGCCCTCGGCGCCGTCCGCGGCGTGGAGGAAGTCGCGCCGCGCCGAGAGGTTGCCGACCGCGAGCACCGGCGCGCGCTCGGCGCGGGCGATCGCCGCGAGCTGGCGGGCGAACGAGGGGAGCGCGAACTCGGCGCTCTGCCCGGCGCCGAGGAGGTTGAACGAGCGCACCACCACCGCCCCGGCGGCGAGCGCCAGCCGCTCGGCGGCGGCCTTGGTCAGGGCGTAGGGGCTGGCCGGGGCGGGCGCGCGCGCCTCGGCGATCGGCTGCTCCTCGGCGTGGACGGCGCCGTAGACCTCGGCCGACGACGCCACCACCACCCGCGGCCCGCCGGCCGCCGCCGCGAGCACGCTCTCGGTGCCGACGACGTTGACCTGGAAGTAGTCGGCCATCGACGACCACGAGCGGCCGACGTGCGAGAGCGCCGCCAGATGGACGACCGCGTCGGGCGCGAAGCGCTCGAGCGCGGCCGCCAGGGCGCCGCGGTCGAGGATGTCCAAGGGCGCGAACTCCACCCCCGCGGGCACCGGCCGGTCGCCCAGGCAGACGCCGCCGACCGCGTCGCCGCGCTCGAGCGCGAGACGCGCCAGGCGCGCGCCGACGAAGCCGGAGACTCCGGTGATGAAGAGGCGCATGTCGCTCAGCCCGCCGCGATCCGTCGCGCGCCTGCGACCGCGATCGGGCCGCGGCGGCGTCTCTCGCCGTGGTTCGGTGCCCGCCTCACCGGCTCTCCGCCGCCACCGGCTGGCTGCTGCCTCCGAGCGCGCCTCCGCCGCGACGATCTCCGGGCGCGCCTTCGGCGCGACGGCCGGCGAGCCGGGCGCGCCAGAAGTCGAGCACGTCGCGCAAGGTCTGGTCGAACGGGATGCGCGGCTCCCAGCCGGTGTCGGCGCGGAAGCGCGAGGCGTCGCCGATCAGGATCTCGACGTCGGACGGCCGCAGCCGCTCGGGGTCGACCTCGACCCGTACCTCGACGCCGGAGAGCGCGATCAGCCGGTCGAGCAGGTCCCTGATCCTGATCCCGACGCCGGTCGCGATGTTGTAGACCTCGCCCGGCCGGCCGCGGACGACCGCCAGCCAGTAGGCGCGGACCATGTCGCGCACGTCGGTGAAATCGCGCACGGCGTCGAGGTTGCCGACCCGGATCACCGGCTCCTGGAGCCCGGCCTCGATCGAGGCGAGCTGCTTGGCGAAGTTGGAGGTGACGAAGACGTCGCCGCGCCGCGGCCCGGTGTGGTTGAAGCCGCGGGTGCGGATGGCCTTGAGGCCGTAGCTCTGGAAGTACTGGTAGCCGAGGAAGTCCTGGCTGACCTTCGACACCGCGTAGGGCGAGAGCGGGCGCAGCGGGTTGGTCTCCTTGATCGGCGTCTCGCCGGGATAGACCAGCCCGTACTCCTCCGACGAGCAGGCGATCTGCACCGTCGGGTCGAGCCCGAGCGCGCGGATCCCCTCGAACAGGTTGGTCTGGCCGGTGACGTTGGTGACCAGGGTCTCGAGCGGCGCCCGGAACGACGACGGGACGAAGCTCTGCGCCGCGAGGTGGAAGACGAGGTCCGGGCGCGCCTCCTCGAGCATGGTGTGCACCGACGAGTAGTCGCGCAGGTCGCCCTCGACCAGGTGCAGCCGGCCGCCGAGGTGCTCGATGTTCTCGGTCCGGCTCCGCCAGCGGTAGCTGCCCCAGACCTCGACCTCGGGGTGCTCGGCGAGCAGCAGCTCGGCGAGGTGGGAGCCGGCGAAGCCGGTGATGCCGGTGATCAGGGCGCGGACGCTCGGCGTGCTCATCAGCGGCTCCTCCCGCGGCGCAGGTCGGCGAGGTACTCGACCAGCCCCAGCCCCCAGGGCTCGACCCGCCGGCCGGTCGCCTGCTCGAAGCGGTCGACCGCGAGCACCGAGTAGGCGGGCCGCCGCGCCGGGCGCGGGAACTGCTCGGTGGTCACCGGCACGACCTCGACCCCGGTGTCCCACAGGCGCGCGATCTCGGCGGCGAAGCCGCACCAGGTCACCGGCTCGCGGTTGCGGTAGTGGACGACGCCGGTGGCGCCGCTTCGCGCCAGCTCCCAGATCGCCTCGGCGAGATAGAGGGTGTAGGTCGGGCACCCGGTCTGGTCGTCGACCACCCGGAGCGTGCGCTCGCCGCGCTCGATCAGGCCGAGGATGGTGGCCACGAAGTTGGGGCCGCCGTGGCCGAAGAGCCAGCTCGAGCGCACGACCAGCGCGCGCTCGTAGCCGAGCGCCCGCCGCTCGCCCTCGAGCTTCGATTCGCCGTAGACCGAGACCGGCGCGGTCGGCGCGTCCTCGGCGTAGGGGCGGCGGGCGGCGCCGTCGAAGACGTAGTCGGTCGACACCTGGATCAGCCGCGCGCCGGCGCGCTCGGCCGCCGCCACCGCGTGGGCGACCGCGCGGCCGTTGACCTCCATCGCCCGCTCGCGGTCGCTCTCGCAGGCGTCGACCCGGGTGTAGGCGGCGCAGTTGACGATCAGCTCGGGGCGGAACGCGTCGGCCCAGTAGAGCAGCCGCTCGCGGTCGGTGACGTCGGCCTGCGCGCGGGTCAGCGCCAGCGCCGGCAGCCCGCGCCGCCGCGCCGCGCGCACCACCGCGCGGCCGAGCATGCCGCCGCCGCCGAAGATCAGGGTGCGCATCACGGCACCTCGACCAGCGAGTGGTCGCCGACCATGAAGCGATAGGCCTTGGGCTTGGCGTCGGTGCGCACCAGGCGCGCGTCCTTGCCGATCAGCGAGCCGTCGATCCGCCCCGGGATGTCGAGGATCTCGCTGCCGGCGAGCACGATCGAGTTCTCGATCTCGCAGCGCTCGAGCCGGCAGTTCTCCCCGATCGAGGTGTAGGGGCCGACGAACGCGTGGCGGATCGCGGCGCCGGCGCCGATCACCACCGGCCCGCGCACCAGCGAGTCGACGATCTCGACCCCGGCGCCGAGCTCGACCCGGCCCTCGATCACGCCGCCGCCGGGCAGCGGGCCGCGGCGCGGGACGTCGAGGGTCTCGAGCACGATCCGGTTGGCCTCGATCATGTCCTCGAGCTTGCCGGTGTCCTTCCACCAGCCGCGCACCTGGTGCGGGTGGACCTCGAGGCCGCGGTCGATCAGGTCCTGGATGGCGTCGGTGATCTCGAGCTCGCCGCGCGCCGAGGGCTGGATCCGGGCCACCGACTCGTGGATCTCGGGGCTGAACATGTAGACCCCGACCAGCGCCAGGTTGCTCTTGGGGTGGGCCGGCTTTTCGACCAGCCGCACGACCCGGCTGCCCCCCGCGGCCAGCTCGGCGACCCCGAACTGCTCGGGGTTGGGCACCTCGGCGAGCAGGATCTCGGCCGCGCAGCCCAACTCCCGGAACTCGTCGACCAGGCTGGTGATGCCGCCGGCGATCAGGTTGTCGCCGAGGTACATCACGAACGGCTCGTCGCCGAGGAACTCGCGCGCGACCTTGACCGCGTGGGCGAGCCCGAGCGGCGCCTCCTGCTCGAGGTAGCGGATGCGGGCGCCGAACGCGGAGCCGTCGCCGACCGCGGCGCGGATCTCGGCGCCGGTGTCGCCGACCACGATGCCGAGGTCGGTGATCCCGGCGGCGACGATCGACTCGATGCCGTAGAAGAGCACCGGCTTGTTGGCCACCGGCACGAGCTGCTTGGCCGAGGTGTGGGTCAGCGGGCGCAGCCGCGTCCCCTTGCCGCCGGCGAGGATCAGTCCCTTCATCGCCCCTCCGCTACGGTTTACTGGAAGCGACCGGTCAGGTCGATGAAGCTGCCGACGTTCTTGAGCGTGAACGACAGCCGGTAGTCGCGCTCGCGGACGTCGCCGGTGGCGCTGTAGTCGCGGTATTCGAGGTGCACGCTCCAGCACTGCGAGTTGTAGTCGACGAAGTAGCGCTGCTCCTGGAGCAGCGCCCGCTCGGCGTCGTAGTCGACCCAGGCCTGGATCAGGAGGCGCTCGGGCACCGCCTCGAGACCGGCCGAGAAGCGGTACTGGTCGCTCAGGGTCTCGCCGGTCGGGCCGGCGACGTTGGTGTTCCAGCGCACGCCGAAGCGGCCGCGGTCGAAGCGCACGTCGGTCGACAGCGACGACGAAGTCAGGCGGTCGAAGAGCCCGCTGTAGGTGGCGCTCGCCTCGAGCAGCAGCGCCTGGCTCGGGTTGACCCGCAGCGAGGCGAGGTAAGGGCCGAACTGGCTGCCGGCGGCGGCGCTCCCCTCGAGCGGCTCGTCCTGGTCGAAGCTGTAGCGGCGGCTGAGCTCGAAGGTGACGACATCGCGCGCGCCGCCTCCGGCCTGCTCGTCGCGCGGCTTGGCCTTGAGCCGGTTGATCAGCGAGATGGTGCCGACGTTGCCGGCGGCGAAGCCGTCGACGCTGTCGAAGCGGGGGACCAGCGGCTGGTCGTCGAAGGCGTCCTGCCAGCGGTAGGTGAAGCGCGGCTCGATGACGTGGAGGAACTTGCCGCCGCCGCGGGTGTAGAGGCGCGCGAACGAGGGGCCGATCAGCCCGGCGCCGGCGAACGGCGCGCTGCGGGTCAGGCTCTCGCCGGTGAACGCCTGGCCGGTCGCGTCGAGGCTGTCGCCCCACCAGGTGAAGCGCTCGCCGCCGAACAGCTCGAGCGAGAGCCAGGGCGCCGGGTTGAGCGGCAGCGTCAGCTCGGGCACGGCGTGGAAGCGGCCGTAGCGGGCGTCGTAGGTCGGCGAGCGGTCGACCGAGAGGTAGCCGAGCGAGGATTCGAGCTGGAGCGCGAGCGGCGTCTTGCCGAGCTTGGTCGAGCGCAGCGAGTAGTCGATCTCGGGCAGCCGGCGGTCGACCGCGTTGGGCTGGCCGGTGAAGAAGGTCTCCTGGTCGCTGACCTCGGCGTTGAGCAGGTGCGGTCCCCAGCTCCCGGAGACGAACGCGCGCGACAGCTCGAAGCGGCGCGCGGCGCGGTCGAAGTCGCGCTCGAAATCGCGGAAGAAGTCGAAGTCCGAGGTCTTGCGCACGCTCGCCACCCCGCGCAGCCCCCACGGCAGGTCCTTCGACTCGTGGTCGAGCTCGAGCTTCCACCGCCACTCGTCCTGCTCCTGGTCGTCGATCGCGTAGCCGCGAAACGCCCCCTCGGTGCCGGCGGTCGGGCGGTAGCGCACCTCCTCGCCGACCCCGGCGTAGCCTTCGCTGTAGCCGTCGAGGAAGAGTGTGGAGTCGTAGCTCCGGCCGAGCACCTGGTAGTAGGCGAGGCCGAGGTAGGCGCCGCGGCGCTGCGAGTAGCCGACGTTGGGGATCAGCAGCCCCGAGGTGCGCTCGGTCTTGACCGGCCAGAGCACGTACGGCGAGTAGAGCAACGGGAGCTTCTTGATCCGCATCGTGGCGTGGTGGACCCGGGCGTAGCCCTCGACCTCGACCGTCGCGCGGCCGAGGCGGAAGCTCCAGTCGGGGGTGGCGTCGCCGGTGCACGAGGTGAACAGGCCGTCGGTCACGCGGTAGAGGTCGTCGCCGATCTTCGCCAGCTCGGCGCCCTCGAAGAAGTAGTCGGGGGCGACGTGGCCGGCGGCCGCGGTCAGCGTCCCGGTCTTGGTCTCGAGGTCCCAGGTCAGGGTCGCGCCGGAGAGCCGCCGCGGCCCCTGGTCGACGATCACCCGGCCCTCGGCGGTGAGCACGCTGGTCGCGAGGTCGACCTCGACGCGGTCGGCCTCGAACTCGACGTCCTGGTAGCGCGCCTCGACGCCGCCCGAGAGCACGACGTAGTCGTCGCGCACGAACTCGAGATCGCCGGCGGTGCCGGCGACCGTGCCGCCGCCGCGCTCGGCGGGCACCGGCAGCTCGAAGCGGACGGGGTCGGCGCCCGAGCGCGGCAGCGGCTTCGGCGCGGCCGCGTATATGCACCGCGCCGGCATGACCTGGGCCAA
>CAZNIX010000004.1:0-41535 GCA_964573125.1 uncultured Thermoanaerobaculia bacterium | reverse complement strand
GAGGCCGCCGGGCCGGCCGAGGCCTCGGCCGAGGAGTCCGCAGCCGCCCTCGAGGAAGCCCGGCGGAGGCTCGACCGCTTCCTCGCCGAGGTGCGCGGGATCGAGCCGCCGGACGCCGCGGCGGCCGCGCCGCAGAGCGCCGCCGGCGACGAGCCGCTCGATCTCGCCTCCTACGGGCCGGTTGCGACCGAGCAGGAGGCCTACGAGCGGCTCGAGCGCACCGGGTTCGCCCCGCTCGTCGCCACGCCCAGCTCGACCGCCTATCCCTACGGGCGCTCGCAGCCGGTCGTCACCTGCCTTCCCTCGCGCGTCTGCGACCTGCGGCTCGAGCCGGGCGAGTCGATCGACGGCCTGGCGCTCGGCGACCCGGAGAGCTGGCAGCTCACCGAGCTCTACGAGGGGGACGCCCCGCTCACGCCGCACGTCCTCCTCAAGCCGTCGCGGTTCGACCTCGCGACCAACCTGGTGATCGCCACCGACCGCCGCGTCTACCACGTCGAGCTGCGCGCTCCCGCCGAGAAGGAGGCCCGGCGCGACGAGGCGACCTACGACCGCGCCGTCACCTGGTGGTACCCGGAGCAGTGGGCGCAGCGCCGAAGGAGCGCCGAGGAGCGCGCCCGCGCCGCCGCGGCGGCCAGGGAGACCGCTGTCGCCCAGCCGGCGGCGGTGCTCGACCCGACCGCCCTCAACTGGCGCTACCAGGTCGAGCCGCCGCGCAAGCGCCGCCATCGGCTCGGCTGGGCGCCCTCGGTCGTCGTCGACGACGGCGCGCGCACGCTGATCCGCATCCCCGGCCACGTCCGCGAGGTGCCGGCGGCGTTCGGACTGCTCGAGGACGGCTCCTACTACCCGCTCAACGCCTCGCCCGTGCGCGACGGCTGGATCGTCCTGCCCACGGTCGCCGGCGAGATCCACCTGGTCGTCGGCACGGGAGACCACCGGCGCTTCGTCCGCATCGTCAACCTCGCCCGCTCCGCGGGCGCCTGAGGCATCGAGATGAGCGACTCAACAGAGCAGGCGCCCGCGCCGCGCGACCGGCTCGACACGCGCCCGCGACCGGCGATCCGCCGGCTGACCCCGCGCCACCTGATGTTTGCCGCCTTGGCCGGCCTGGTCGTCCTCATCGTCATCAGCTTCACCTACGCGAAGCGAAGCTTCGCGCCCCAGCCGAAGGACCCCACCGCCGCCATGTCGGGGCCGCCGGCGATGGAGCCGGCGCAGATCCGCCAGATCGGGATCGACGAGACCGCCCCCCGGCCCGACACCCGGACTCTCGAGGAGCTGCTCGCCGGCTCCGGCCGCCGAACGCCGGACAGCACCCCGGTGCCGGCGTTTCAGCCCCCTCGCCCACGGACCGCCACCGCCGCCGCGCAGAGCGGAGTCGATCGCCGCCTCGGAGCGCCGCTCGGGGCCGGAAGCCGGCGCCGGCAGGGCACCTCCGCGCCCGCGGGCGCGGCCTTTGGCGCGGACGCGCTCGCGGCCGAGCGCGCGCGCCTCCTAGACGGGCTCGAGCGGCTCGAACGCGCCGGCGGCGCGGGCCTCGGTGCCGCGGGCTTCCCGCCGCCCGAGGCCGCGGCGGCCCTCGCCGGCGGCTCCCCCACCCGTCCCTCCAGCGGCGGGATCGGCCTCGCCGAGGCGACGTTCGTCACGCCCAGGAGCCCGTTCCTGCGCGCCGGCACCCTGATCCCGCTGGTGCTCCTCCACCACCTCGACTCCCGGCAGCCCGGGCTCGTGCGCGCGCAGGTGACCGAGGACGTCCTCGACGCCACGGCGCGGCGGGTCCTGATCCCGCGGGGCACGCTGGCGCTGGGCTTCCAGACCGGCCAGCCCGTCCTCGGCCAGGAGCGCTTGGAGCTCCACTGGAGCCAACTCCACTACCCGGACCACCGGATCCTCGTCCTCCCCGACTCGCCGGGGGCGGCGCCCGACGGTTCGCTCGGCCCCTCCGGCCACGTCAACCAGCGCTGGGGCGCGCGCTACGGAGCGGCCCTGATCCTCACCCTGGTCGGAGCGGGCGCCCAGCTCTCGCAGCCCCAGCGCTCGGCCGCCGCCGGCAACGCCGCCTCCGAGGGCCAGGTGGTCGCTGCCGAGCTGGGTCTGCAGTTCGGGCGGCTCTCCCAGGAGATCCTCCAGCGCTACGTCGACCTGCCGCCGATCGTCGAGCTCGCACCCGGAGCGCGCCTCGCGCTCCTGACCACCGACAACATCACCATCCCCATCGACTGACCTTCCGAGGAGAGGGCTTTGACCATGACTGATCGCACCCGTTTGTCTTGCACGATCAAGACGATCGCCCTCGCGGCGATCGTCCTCGCGCTCGCCGCCGGCACGGCGCGGGCGCAACTGCCGGTCTTCCCCGGCTTGCAGTACGAGGCCACCGGCGCCTTCATCGACAACGACAAGGACGGCGTCATCTCCTGCGGGGATCACGTCGAGTTCAAGGCGCGCCTCGGCTTCGCCCAGGGCGCACCGTTCCCTGTCCTCGACGGCGAGTTCGGCGCGACCATGCTCGCGAACGGACGCGTCGTCGTCGGCTCGGTCGTCGCGGTCAGCGAGCACCCGGCCGGCGGGCCGGTCGTGGTCACCGAGGGCAACAGTCCCGGCGACGTCAACGTCCGGGTCAGCCTCGGCACGGTCTGTCCGCCGGGCCACTGCCCGCCGCCGCCGGGGCTTCTCGACGGAGCCACCGTCACCTTCTTCGTCGAGATCCTCGAGCCCAACTTCTCGCAACTCCTCACGGTCCCCGGGTTCGCCCGCGGCAGCAACTACGCGCAGCGATCCGCGCAGCCGTCGATCCCCTACGAGGAATGCGAGCCGCCCACCGGACCGCCGGGGGACGAGGTGGACCTCTTCGTCGAGAAAAGCGACGGCGGGATCACCGCGCCCGCGGGGTCGGTCGTGCCCTACACCCTCGTCTACGGCAACGACGGCTCGACCGCGGCCACCGGCGTCGTCCTGCGCGACACCGTGCCGGCGCACGGGGTCTTCGACGCCGCCGGCTCCTCGGCCGGCTGGTCGTGCGCCGATGGCGCCCCGGCCGGGACTCTCTGTACCCGCGCGGTCGGCGCCCTGGTGCCGGGCGGTGCCGCCGCGGCGGTCTTCGCCGTCCGCATCGCCGCCACCCTGCCGGCCGGCGTCAACCAGACCGCCAACACCGCCACGATCGCGGACGACGGTACCTCCGGCCCGGACGCCAACCCCGCCGACAACACCTCGACCGACACGACGCCGCTCGCCGCAGCGCCCGACCTCGCCGTCACCAAGACCGACGGCGGCGCGACCGCCTCCCCGGGCTCGGTCGTCGCCTACACGCTCGGCTGGGGCAACCAGGGCACCCAGGGCTCAACCGGCGTCTCGCTCCGCGAGGTCGTGCCCGACCACACCACGTTCGAGGCCGCGGCGTCCTCGCCCGGCTGGTCCTGCGCGAACGGCGCGCCGGCCGGGACCGTCTGCAACCGCGCGATCGGCGCCCTCCCGGTCGGCTCCGGCGGATCGGCCACGTTCGCCGTCCGGGTGGCGCCGGCGCTCCCGCCGGGCGTCAACCAGATCGTGAACACGGTGACGATCGCCGACGACGGCGCCAACGGAGCCGACCTCGACCCCTCCGACAACGCCGCGACCGACACCACTCCGCTCGGAGGCGCCGTGCCCGATCTCTTCGTCACCAAGGACGACGGAGGGGTCACGGTCGGGCCCGGCGGGACGATCGCCTACGCCGTCGTCTTCGGCAACGCCGGCACCCGCGGCGCCACCAACGTCGTCGTCGCCGACGCCGTGCCGGCGCACACGGTCTTCGACGGACCCGGCTCGTCCTCCCGCTGGTCGTGCTCCGACGGCGATCCCGCGGGCACCCTCTGCACCGTCACGCTCGACGGCCTCTCCGCCGGCGACACCGAGTCCATCCCGCTCTCAGTCCGGGTCACCACCCAGGTGCCACCCGGCGTGGACGAGATCGTCAACACGGTGACGATCACCGACGACGGGACCAACGGTCCCGACGCCGACCCCTCGAACAACACCGCGACCGAATCCACCCCGGTCGACGCCGCGCCCGACCTCTCGATCGTCAAGGACGACGCCGGCGCCACCGCGTCGCCCGGGGAGGTCGTCGCCTACGGGCTCGGCTACGCCAACGGCGGCACCCAGGGCGCAACCGGCGTCGAGATCACCGACACCGTGCCGGCGCACACGGTCTTCGCCGCCGGCTCCTCCTCGCCCGGCTGGTCGTGCGCGGACGGCGCGCCGGCCGGAACTGTCTGTGCGCTCCCGATCGGCTTCCTCCCGGTCGGCGGGGGCGGATCGGCGACCTTCGCGGTGCGCGTGGCGGCAAGCCTCCCGCCGGGCGTCGACGAGATCGTCAACACCGCGGTGATCGCCGACGACGGCGAGAACGGCCCCGACCCCAACCCCTCCGACAACACCGCGACCGACACCACACCGGTCGAGGCGGCGCCCGACCTCGGGGTGGACAAGGACGACGGCGGACTCGTCGCCGCGCCCGGCCAGGTCGTTCCCTACCAGCTCGCCTACGCCAACGCGGGCACCCAGGGGGCGACCGGCGTCGTCCTCTCCGACGTCGTGCCGGCCCACGCCGTCTTCGACGCGGCCGGCTCCTCGGCCGGCTGGTCCTGCGCCGACGGCGCTCCGGCGGGGACGACCTGCACGCAGGCCGTGGGGTCGCTCGCCGCCGGCGCCGGCGGCTCGGCCACCTTCGCCGTGCGCGTGGCGGCGGTCCTTCCTCCCGGCGTCGACGAAATCGTCAACGTGGTCACGATCGCCGACGACGGCGAGAACGGCCCCGACCCCAACCCCTCCGACAACACCGCCTCCGACACCACGCCGCTCGTCATCCAGCCGCCGGGAGCCCCGGGGCTCGACGCCTTCAAGAGCGACCAGCCCGACCGCTTCCCGGCCGAGCCGGGCGACGCGATCACCTACACGGTGGCCGTCTTCAACACCGGTGAGGAGGTCGCCGCCGAGGTCGAGTTTGCGTCGGCGGCGCCCGATCACACCACGCTGGTCGTCGGGACCGTCTCGACCACCCAGGGGACGGTCCTCCAGGGCAACGCCGCCGGCGACACCGGCGTCGTCGTGGCGCTCGGCGATCTCGCTCCCGGCGCGGAGGCCGTCGTCACCTTCCAGGTCGCGATCGACTCCGAGCTCCCGCCCGAGGTCACCGAGATCGTCTGCCAGGGGGAGGCGACCGCCCAGGGGCTCGATCCGATCCTGACCGACGATCCCGACACCCCCGAGATCGACGACCCGACCCGGACCCCCGTGGTCCAGCCGGGCGGCCCGGCGCCGGTCGAGATCCCGACCGCGGGACCGTTCGGCCTCGCCCTCCTCGTCGCGCTGCTCGCCGCGCTCGCGGTCCGCCGCCTGAGCGTGCGTCCCACGTCTGCCTGACCCACGAAGGAGCCGTCACCATGATCCAGCCGATTCAACGCATGACCGACGTCGCGAGCCTCCACCGCACGGACCCGCACCTCTTCGGCGCGCTGCCGGCCAGCCGGCCGATCGAGGAGGACCCACTGACGCCGCTGCTGCTCGGCCTGGGCGAGCTGGGCAACCTCGTCCGCAGCTCGTCCGGCGACACCGAGCGCATCGCCCGGGTCGGCGCCGACGCCTACCTGCTGATCGCGATGATGGCCGCGGGCCGCGCTACTCCGCCCCCGCTCGAGGCCGACCTCGCCGCCCTCGCGATGGAGCAGCTCGAGCGCTACACGGGCAACCGCCTCGGCGAGGCCTGGCGCCGGCGGCCGCCGCTCGAGCACCTCATGCGCGCCTTCGGCCACTGGACCGCCGTGGCTCCCGTCCTGAGCCACCGGGGCGGCGGCCGCGCGCGCGGCGTGACGCGGCTCCAGCTCGTCGACATGGCGAACTACCTGATGTTCTTCCTCGCCGCCGCCGGCGCCCTCGAGCGGCTCCCCACCGCTCCCGCGGCGCTGGCGGCGGCGGGTTAGGCGGCTTCCCCTGCGAGGAAACCTTGGATTCCTCGTTTCCCTCGGCCGGGGCGGCGGCCTCCTCCCCCCGTCGCCCCGGCCTCCTTTTTCCTCTCGAGGACCGACCATGCACCGCATGCTTCCCTGGGTCCTGATCGCGCTTGTCGCGGGCGGCGCCGCGCCGCCGTGCCCGCCTGCGGACGGCGAGAGCCCGCCGCACGCCCAGCCCCTGGAGGCGGGGTTCAACGCCTTCCCTCCCTGCATCGAGGTCGAGTGGACGCCCGTCGCTCTCCAGGGCCGGCCGCCGCTCACCATCACCTGGAAGGTGGACGGCCAGGTCGTCGCGACCGGCATGAGCTGGATCATGGACACGACCGACTACTTCGGCTTCCACACCGTCGCCGCCACCGTGACCAACGCCTGGGGCTCGGCGACGGCCTCGAGCTTCTTCGTCATCGACACGCTCAGCGTGCCGGCGCTCGCCGCCACGCAGAACCCCACCCCGGGGCTCGCCGCGACGGTCTTCACCGCGACGCCGATGCGCGGCGCCACCGAGTGGCAGATCTCCTGGGGCGACGGCACCGCCACCCCCTGGAGCTGCGACTTCTCGGACCCGACGCTCACCACGACGCACACCTACCCCCAGCCGGGCACCTACTCGGCGCGCCTCCGCGGCCGCAACTGCCGCGACCCCGTGATGCAGGGGACGATCCTCCAGCTCACCGTCGGCGACCCCGACGCGATCCAGGTCACCCTGTTCCAGGTCCAGGGCTGCGAGTTCGGCTTCTGCGTCTTCGACGCCGGCGAGCCCCTGACCTTCGACCAGGCCTTCTCCGCCGTCCCGACCGAGCTCCGCTACGACTGGCAGGGCGACGGTACCGTCGACCAGGTCTCGACCAGCCCGATCACCGTCCACGCCTACGCCCAGGGCGGCGTCTACCGACCGGTGCTCACCGCCCTCCGCGGCGCCAACCAGCACACCCGCCAGCACCAGGACTTCATCCTCATCAACGAGACCGGTTCGACCCCGGTCTTCGAGGACGGGTTCGAGAGCGGCGACCTGAGTGCCTGGAGCGCCTCGACCGGGCTAGGGCCCTCCCCCGTCTCCGTGCGGCGAGGGGACTAGACCGCCTCACCGGCAGGGAGCGGCCGCCCCTCGCGGGTGGCCGCTCCCCGCTCCCCTTCAACCGCCCGTCGCTTCGATGACGGGCATTACTTGTAGGAGTGACCCATGCTTCGTTCAACGTCACGACACTCTCCCAGGGCTTGGGCGGCGGCTCTCGCCGTCCTCGCCGCCCTCGTCGCCTCGCCGGCCTTCGCCGCGCGGGTCTGCGTCGACTCGTACGGCGGCGGCTGCCTCGCGACCACCATCTGCTGGCACTACGACCAGCACGGCGACTGGATCGGCACGGTCAGGATCGACTATGAGTGCTGAACCGCGCTCTCCGCTGGCTCTCGCGGCCGCTCTCGTCCTCGTCGCGGCCGGCGCAGCCACGCCGGCCGAAGCCCTCAAGCCCGAGCGGGTCCAGATCACCAATCCCGGAACCGGACCACAGGTGCCGGTGCCGTCCCCCGCCGGCCGCGGCGACACCGTCCTGGTCGGCGGCAACCCCCTCGCGGCCCGTACCCTCGGACCCGACCTCGCGTTCGGCGAGGTGCGGGACCTCGGGCTGACCCTGGAGACCGGGGACCTCCGGCCGCTCCGCGCCGCGCGCAACGAGCTCGGCGACTGGCTCATCGCCGCCGCCAACCGGCTCCACTGGTTGCGCGGCGGGCACCGCCAGCGCCTGCCCACGCCACCCGACGCGCTGGTCTGGGACCTGGCCTTCTTCGACGGCTCGCCGGTCGTCGCGGTCAGTTCCGTGGCCGAACCCGGGCCGGGAGGTGTGCCGCTGGTGCTCCGCTGGGGCGGGGCTCGGTGGGAGCCCCTCGTCTTCGAGGCGGTGTCCCGGGACGAGCCGGCCGGCGGCGCCGCGGCCGCGGTCCGCCGCACCCAGCAGACCGCGTCCGTGCTCCACGCCGCGAGCGACGGCACGCTCTGGATCGGCTTCGTCTACCGCCACCGCCTGCTCCAGCTCGGGAGCGACGGGCGGATCCTGCGGGAGCTGCAGGTCGGTGACGGCGGTCCGGAGATGGGGCGGGCCGATCCGGCGGCTCGCGGCCTCCTCGAGCGGGAGGCGGAGGCGATGGGGTCGCCGCACCCGGGACGGCGGGCCACTGCCGGAGTCAATACCGCGCGGCGGCGGATCGACGCGCTCGCCGAGGGACCGGACGGCGCGATCTACCTCCTCGCCGTCCGGTCCGGAGAAGACGGCACTCACGCGCTCGAACGGTTTGAGCCGAGGACCGGCCTTCTGACTCGGACTCCCCTCCACCTCTCCGAGCCGGGACCGGTGCGGATGGCCGGTGCGCCGTTCGGTCTCGTCCTCGCGTCCGGCAGCGCTGCCCGGGGTGCGGGGGCGATCCGATGGGAAGCGATCGCCGCCGCGGATTGGACCCCCGTGCCGGGCGCCACGATCCTCCGTCCGCCGATCCCGACTCCGCCGTAACGACAGCCCGTCCAGGGACCTTCCTCACTCAATGCCGGGGCGGCGGATCGTCGTCTGCTGCCCCGGCATCCCGCAAGCGAATCGCCGACGAGAAACAGCGACACGCCGGACTTGACCTCGCTCGCACACCTCCACCGTCGCCCCCCGGCGAGAGGCTCCGCCCCTCGCCTCTCCCCCGCCCGGGGAAGGCGGCGTGACGGCTCCGCTTCGCTCCGCTCGCAACACTGCCCCCTCGCCGGTCGCCGACAATTACCCTGGCCGCTGTCCGCAGCCCAGTGCATCGCGCTGATCGCCGTCGGCAGCTCGCCTCCACGGCAGTAAGTGCCGCGAGCCCGTGATGCAGGGGCCGATCCTCTGGCTCACCGTCGGCGATCCCGACGCCATCCAGATCACCGAGTTCCAGGTCCACGGCTGCGAGTTCGGCTTCTGCGTCTTCGACGCCGGCGAGCCGCTCGTCTTGGACCAGCACCCTCTGCGTCCTCGGGACCACGAAGCAGGAGATCGCCCCGGCGATCACGGAGAGCCCTTCTCGAAGCTGGCTGACCGCCTGTCATCGAAGCGGCGCCTGGAGCTGCCGGAGCCGGAGGGGATGTGAATCTTCGATGCGGTGAGCTTCGCGACCATTGAGGCGAGGGATAAATACCCCTCCTCTCAGCCTGGGCGTTCATCTAACCCACACAATGGCGCCGATATAGAGCCAACTCCTCGCGCGCAAGTGAGTTGTAGTCAAACTCCAAACTCAGTTTCCGATTCAAGAACAACGCATTCGAAGGGTCCGGAATCTCCGGCGCATTAACAACGCCATTGACGTCCGCCACCAGCTTCGTGACCCGCTCCCTCGGACCCATAAGGCTCAGGGTTCTCAGCGTTGCCGAGTAGCGCTTGATAAGAGTCGTCACGTCCGCGTCTCCACCGAACACGTTGTGCGTAAACACCGGCACCAAGTGCTGCTCGTAGTCACGCAGGACGAAGCCTAGGATCATCGCAATATCATCGTATTTCACATCAAGCGCTCTAATGCGATATTCCTTGTCGCCCAGAGGAATCTTGTAAATGAACCTGATCTCGGTCGGGGTGGTACGGTCCGATATCCGATACGCGTAGCGGATTTTGAGAGAGCGCGTAGGCACACCCTCGAACGAGGCCACATCGTAGAAGTGGTTCTCTTCGTAGCGGAGCGAATCGATACCATTCAGAATATGTTTAGCGAAGAGCTCCTCGGCTGCTCGTTCTGCCAACGCGAGCTCCACTTGGTACTCCTCATAGCTTGCGACCCCTCTCAAACCGCCTATGTCGGAAACCTCAGGTGCCCCACCACCGCGAGCCGCCGACACGCGTATTAGCCGCCTAAGAACCTCCTGGTTTCCGGAGAATTCCTTGCCATGATGCATGTCCTCCGCCATGCTACGAAGCAGGCCGAGCACTCTCCCCGGAATCTGTTCCGCGTTGAAGAGACATAAGTAGATCTCCTCGAGCTCCTGATCCGTCAAAGTGTAGTTCTTCCTGTACAGCTTCGCCAGATACTCGCCAGCATTCTCCACGGTTATCGGCCTTCTCGCCGGATGATGCTCGGCAACACTGATCCCGAGTACTTCCTCGATGAACGCGGTCTTCCCTGGACTGTCCGTAATCACGGCATAAGAGTAGCGGTTAAGTCCAGTCTCCATAAAGATTCGAGATAGCGCGGTGTAGTTGCGCTGATCAAGCTCCACGCCAGGGCCCAGAAGATACCGTGCCGCCTCGTCAACTGATTTCGGTCCGACCGCGCCACCATCTGGGGCGACACCCGAGACTTGAAGGTTCAGCTCCTGCGCCTTGTAGAAGAGGCCATGACCCTGCCCTTCCTGGGGCAGATGGACGTAAACACCCTGTCCGACGGTGGCAATCTCCCGCAGGGATCCTACCCGTTGAGCGTCGCAGTCGCAGTGCGAGTCTCCGAACACACCGAGAAGACACTCTGAAGAAACACGCAGCAACGGCGTTACCGAGCTGTCGAAGAGATCCGCGACACGGAGCTGGTTCAGTGTGTGGATTCTGCTGACGCCTGGTTGCGCCTTAATGAGCAGCACGATACTGTCGGATTGCAAGCTGTCGCGCTTCGCCTCCTCCGCGGACGCTCGGCACACGACCACAATGCACTCCCCCAGGTAGGCGTTTCTCTCCATCCCATACAGCGCGTACTCGCTCACGTGTTCCCCCGGCTCATTATGACCGATCCAAGGCTCTCGAGGGCTGCGAGCACTGACTCCGTCGTCTCTCGGAGGATCGCCTCATGAACGGTCTGCCCCTTTTGGGGGTCAGCGACAATAAGTGGATTCTCCGCGATCACGCCCTCAGGTGCGATCTCGCGGGAAGTGAAGAACCGTAGTGAGCCACGGACACGCTTACCCAGCCGTACTCTATACTCGCGCGCCGGCCTGTCGAGATAGTAGGCGACGAGCGATGCCTCAACGGAACCTGCATGCACGTCCATCTCACCAAAAAGACCAATGCACCGCTCCTTCACCGGCCGGGAATAGAGCGCTGGCAAGAACATCTTGCGATCCGCGAAACTGCTATTGAAGTCACTCTCCAATGCGCCGATGGTGTGGGTATTACCACCATGGCCATTAAAAACAACAAAGAAATCCCCTGGATTGCTGACTGTAAAGAGAAGCTGTTTAAGGTAGGAATAGAAGGTCATCTGGTCGATGGAGGCCGTCGTCGGTTGTCCCGTATGTTCCACGGAGAAGCCATAGTTGACGGCTGGCAGTACAGACACCTCTCCCTTGAGGCGGGAGCGAAGAACGGGAGCGAGACCGTCGGCTACTCCGGTAGCTATAACTGTGTCAGTCTCTGGAGGCAGCTCGCGTCCGTGGTACTCATAACTGCCCACGGGCAGTATCAGAACTCTCTTGAAATAGTCCATGATGCTCGCCTCGCTCTGCATGGATGTACAGTTGCTACTGCTTCTCACTGGCGTGAATGGTAATGCCGCGTCGGGGGCGTGTCAAGCCGGCGCCTCTGGGGATAGACCCGACCAACGCCCGCCTAGCACAGCATCGGCCGGTGGTGATCGCCACGGTCGCTGTCCTTATCCCACCTCGGGGTGAATCCGGCCGGCGAGAGACACAACGACGTTTTGGAACCTCCCGTTCCTATACGCATCTAGGATGCCTGACGCCTTCTCTCCAAGAGCGACCAGGAGCGCGCTGAACGTGTTGAGACGCGTCAGTTTCACACCATGGCTTGGTCGTCTCGACGGTGTAATGGAATCATCGAGTATGTCAAGCAGTATCCCGTAGTCGCGGTCGAACCGCAAAAAACGCCGGCAGTCCTCTTCATCTCCCGTTAGCTGAAGAGCCGCAATAGCTGGGTTGCTACTGATATGCGCGAGGCGCTGGAAGAGTCCGAAGTCATTGCCGTAGTGTTTAACGCCACTCACAGCTAGCGACCATAGGAAAACGTCGAGCGAAGGAATCAGCTTACCACCTGCGACTTCCTGAGCAATCCGCTCGAGGGGGAGATCGTACCATTCCTCCTCTGCGATCTGCTCAGGTCGGAAGGGTCGCCGCTTGAATACGCCATGAGACCGCAGAACTAAAAGATTCAGATCAGGCTGGGTGTTGCGGATGCACCATGGAATCCAGCGGGTCGTAAGAGGAGACAGCCAATAGTTGTAGTAGCGCGTTTCTATAAAACGCGCAAGGTCCCCTTGACCAAGCGCATAGTAGAAGTGTTGCAGGAGTGAGTGCGTGTAGCGCCAGGGGCTCATATCCGGCGAGAAACAAGCCTTAATGTCACTCAGGAGCCCGTGCGCCCGCACGGAGAGCGCTCGAGCAGCGGGTGCTGCTAGCGGAACGCGCTTGGCAAGTTCAGCCACAGCCACATCGAAACAGGAAGGCAACAGCTGCCATGGTGTCGAGCGGAATGTCTGAAGAGCGTATGGAACGTCAGGGGAATAGTGGTAAAACTTGGGATGCTTCGCCAATAAGCCAGTGTCGGTGATGGCGTCGTATCTGTAAAACCTGTCGAGCGGCTGGGAGACGTCCCAGTTAAGTACTAGCACATGGTCGCCGAAGCGGCGGCTGAGCCGCAAGTGACCATCAAAGAGATGGATTGGCGGCGATGGATAGGGGTGGTCAATGGTGGCAACCACCTCTACATCAGAATCCGTCAGCTCCTTGAGTAACGACAGGGACATGAAGACGATCCTCCCAAGCAGCATCCCAGTTCCCGAAGAGAGCGCCCACGAACGGGTACACGTGCGTTACAGCACATTGACCCCCTGTCCCGCGTCTCACCCCGCCGCCACCCTCTGCCCCTGAGGGAGGCGGCCGGTGCCGTCTGACGAGCCGCAGCCGCTGCTTCACAGCGGAGACGGTGAGCTGCTCCCTGATGTCCTTCGCCCAAAGGGCCACCTCGGGTCCGGGAGTAGGTCTTGGCCGCCACCGCGTCGATCTCGACGGCACCAACGACGTCGAAGCCTGCTTTCTTTAGCCCCGGAGTCAATCAATCCTCCGCAGCCCGCGAAGACGTCCAGAGCCTTGTGTTTGCCGATCACTAGCGTCTCCGAAGGCGGCCGGCAAGCTGCGGCAAACCTAGACTAGCAGCTTGGCCTCAGAAACTCCAGCGTATAGAGACTGCCGAAATGTAGACAACCCTTCATGGGGGAGGGAGCCGTTGCAGAAGCCCCCGCCGTACGTCATCGCCCACTGGTCGCATCTCGCCGAGCAGTCCAACACCTCAGCCATGGACTTCTCCGGCGCCGTCGGGGCCGGCGTCCGCCGAGCGGACCGCTGCGCTACCTACCGGACAAGTGCTTCCTTGACCGCCCCCACCTGGCGTAGCAGTACGCCATGGTCCGGCAGTGTCCGCTTGTGAGCCCCACCTTTGTGAGCTCGTGGGAGTTGCCGTCCCTCCGCCCCACCGCCGCCCCCACGGACCTCACCCGGACCAGTCGCTGGCACGCCTCCGTCGCCTACGAAGAAACACCGCACCCAGGGGCACGGTGGTCCACCACTCGGCCACCGTTTCCTCCATCAGGGTGTGCCCAAGGCGCATGGCGGACTCAGAACCAGCGGGAGCCCTCGCCGGGTTCACCGCCGTCCCGTCGTTAGTCCTCACCGCGGCCTCCCTCCCGAGGCTCGCGCCCGAGCAGGAGCTGGCGATGAGCTGCGTGTTCCTCTGGCGGACCGTCGGTGGCGACATCGGGGCCATGAAGGCGACGCCAGCGCGGGTAGGTTCCCAACGCCGAGACACCGACCCAGCCGCCCGACGACGTGCCCGCACCCCACCACCCAGCCCGGAGGATCGGATGGAGGTACCCCGGGCGGGAGGCCCTGGCGGGCCTCCAGGAGGTGGGGAACGATGCTCTATCCGCAGCTCACGATCGAGCCGCCCGCGGGGCGGGTCACCCTCAAGAGTCGGACCTTCCAGGCGCGGCTCCTCGGCTATCTCACAGCCGACCGGCTGTGGGAGTTCGGGACCACCGGCGGGAGCACGCAGCGGCCGGTGTGGCTGGCCGTGTTCGGGACGGTCGGGGAGGCGAAGCCGTTCGTCGCCAACCTGCGAGCCGGGCGGGCGGCGCGGATTGAGCGTGGCGGAGGGCTGCAGATCCCGAAGAGCTCCGGGCACCGGTGGGTGAACCAGGCGGTCTCCGGCGGCGTGGTGACGGTGGCCTACCTGGCCGAGCTGTTCCATCTCGAGCCGCCGGTGCCGTTCACCGAGGACGTCCGGTTCGTGATGGCGCCCGCCCGGAGGTGGGTCGATCGGGAGGCCGACACGCTCGGGGCCGAGTTCGGCGCCGACGCTCGGGACACTGCCCGGGCGGCGCTCTTCGCGGCGTACCTCGACCGCAGGACACCGCTGCCTCTCCTGCGTGACCTGCGCTTCCACCTCCAGCTCTTCCACGCCGCGCTCGAGGAGCCGTGGGCGGTTGAGACCGGCGAGCCGACGGCGGGCGCGACCCGGGGGATCGGCACCTGCGGGCTCGACGCGTCGGTCGTCTGCTCGGTCGACCAGGCCGCGCTGGGGGAGTTTCTCACCGCGCAGACCGCGGCCTTCCACCGCCTCCACGCCCCCGCCGCCACCGGCCCGCGCTACGCGGTGGACGGCCTCGCCCGCGCGATCGACCCCGTCCAGCTCGCGCTCGATCTCGGCCTTCCGTAGCAACCGACCTCGGAGGAGGAGAGGAGGGGTGGTCTTCGGGTGTCGGAGGCCCTGGCGGGCCTCCGCTTGACCGCGGCCGCGGACGGCCGCGCACCCGAGGAGGCTCCCATGGCTCGTCCCGCGTCGGTCGAGGTTGCCGGCTACTTCCCCACTCCCGAGTCGGTCTTGGCGCGGATCGCCTCGCTCGTCTCCTGGCCGGGGGGCTCGACGCACGGCGTGCTGCTCGACCCGTGTGCGGGCGAGGGGCAGGCGATCGCGGCGCTCCGCCGGGCGTGGACCCGTCCCGGATCGGGCGCGTTCGGCCATGGCGGGCCGCCCATCGTCGCCTGCGAGCTCGAGGCCGAGCGGGCCGCGAAGCTCCAGACGCTCGGGCACTACCGGGATCGCGCGTTCCACGGCGATGCCTTCCGACTCCTTCCGGCCTCCGAGCTGGGGGGCGGCGGGGCCACCGTCCTCTACCTCAACCCGCCCTACGACCACGACCCGGAGCACGGGCGGCTCGAGCAGCGGTTCCTGGCGCGGTTCACCGAGCACCTGGCGGCGGGGAGCGGGGTGCTGCTCTTCCTGGTGCCGCACGGGGCGCTCCCGGCCTCGGCGGAGTTCCTCGCCCGCCACTACGCGGAGCTTCGGTGCTGGCGGCTGCCGCGGCCGGAGTACGACGCCTTCGGCCAGGTGCTCATGGCCGGGCGCCGGCGGGCGGAGGCGCTGCAGGCCGCTCCGGGCTCGGCCGCGCGGGTGCTCGGCTGGGCGCGCGATCCCGAGGGGCTGCAGGAGCTCCCGGAGCGGTGCGCGGACCCCTACGAGATCCCGTCGGCGGGCTCGGTCTGGTACGGGCTCGACTACCGGCTGGCCGAGGTCGACCTCTCCGCCGCGGCGGCCGCATTCGAGCCGTGGCCGGGCGGGGAGACCGGGGGCCGTCTCGGGGCGAGGGAGCTCCTCGGGGCGCGGTTCCCGGTCGCCCTTCCGCCGCGGCCGGCGCACATCGCGCTCGCGCTCGCGGCCGGGATGTTCAACGGGCACCGGCTGGACCCCGACGAGCCGGACCGGCTGCCGCCACTTCTCGCCAAGGGCTCCTACACCCGCGAGGCGGTTGAGATCGACCGGCGGGAGGCCGAGGACGGCACGGCGTCGATCGTGACGGTCGATCGGCCGCGGCTCACCGTCACGGTGCTGCGGCTCGACGACTCGACGTTCCACACGCTGGCCGAGGGCACCGAGCCCGCGGGCGGTGACGACATCGCGCGGTGGACCGCGGCCGATCTCCTCCTCCGCTACGGGCGGTCGATGGCGGCGCTCCTCCGGCAGCAGTTCCCGCCGCTTCACGATCCGGCCGAGCCGGCGCACCGGCTGGCGCTCCCGCGGCTCGCCCGGCGGCCGTTCGCGGCGCAGGACCAGGCGGTCCAGGCGGCGCTCAAGCTCCTCGCGGCCGGGCGCAACCCGTTCTTCGTCGCCGAGGTCGGGACCGGCAAGACGACGATGGCGCTCTACGTCGCGGCCGCGCTCTCGCCGGCGCACCACGCGGGGACCACCCGGGAGCTGCGCCGGCTCGGGCTCGGGGTTCCTCCGATCGTCCGGCGCACGCTCGTCCTCTGCCCGCCGCACCTGCTCGGGAGCTGGCGGGATCAGGCCGCGGCGGTCGTGCCCGAGGCGCGGGTGCGGATCGTCGAGGAGGCGGCCGACCTCGAGGCCGAGGCCGATCTCTTCATCCTCAGCCGCGAGCGGGCGAAGCTCGGGCACGGGCACCGGGGGATCGGCGGCACGTGCCCGCGGTGCGGCTCGGCGGTTCTGACCGACGCTGAGACCAACGCCTCGCGCAGGCTGCGCTGCACGGCGCGCGGTCGGCGACCGGCGAACCTCCTCGCGCGGGTCGCGGTCGATCTCGCGCTCCTCCTCGCCCACGTGGCGCCGAGCGACGACCTCGTGGCGTCGCTCGCGCCGCGGCGCCTGGTCGAGCACTTCCGGCGGCTGGGGCGGGCGGCGCTGCCCACGCGGCGGCTCGCGCTCTTCCGCGACGGGCTGCTCGCCCATCTCGCGGCGGCGGCTCGGGAGAGTCGGCCGTGGGAGCGGGTCTCGCTCGTCGACGCGCTGGTCAAGCTGCTCGTCGCCCTCGGCGCGGTCCTCGGTGAGTCGCTCTCTGAGGTCGCCCAGCGGCTCGAGCGGCTCGCGGCCGGCGAGAGCGACGAGTCGGCGGCCCGGCACCTCGGCGCCGAGGCGAGGACGCTTCGCGCTCGCGACGCCGGAGGCGACCACACCGCACCCGACCGGCCCGAGCGGCGGCTTCTCGGCGCGCTCGAGGAGCTGAACCGCGCGGCGTCGTGGCAGACCGCCGGGCCCTGCGGCGAGCCGCTCTACCAGGCCGCGCCGCCGCGGCGGGTACCCCTGGCGCGGGTGATCCTCCGGCGCTCCCGGCGGCGGTTCGATCTCGTGATCCTCGACGAGGCGCACGAGTTCAACAACGGCCGCTCCGCCCAGGCCAAGGCCGCGCACCGGCTCACCGGGCTCCCCGGCGTGCCGACGCTCGTCCTGACCGGGAGCCTGATGGGCGGCTACGCGAGCTCGCTCTTCGCCAACTTCCACGCGCTTTCGCCGGCGTTCCGGCGCGAGTTCGGGCGCGGCGAGGAGAGCGCCTTCGTCGGGCGCTACGGCTATCAGAAGGTGCGGCTCACGCTCAAGGGCGGCGGTGAGGTGCGGCTCGGCCGGCACACGGACCGCGAGGTGGCGAGCCGCAAGGTGATCGGCGAGGCGCCGGGGGTCCACCCGCTCTTCCTCATGCGGTATCTGCTCGACACGGCGGTCACGGTCCACAAGGACGACCTCGAGGAGGTGCTCCCGCCGTTGACCGAGGAGCCGGTGCCGCTCGAGGAGCCCGCGGCCGGGTCCCGGGACGAGGAACTGCTCGCCGAGTACGGGCGGCTCCAGGGGGAGCTTCTCGGCCGCATCCGGGCGGACCGGCGCGATCCCGACCGGGCCGGCCGGCTGCTCGGCGCCTTGGTCGAGCTCCCCTCCTACCTCGACCGGGCGACCGACGACCTCGAGCCGTTCGTGATCCGCTACCCGGAGTCGGTGTGTGGCGAGGAGGTCGCGGTCGGCAAGGACTTCCCGGCCGCCTGGCGGACGCCGAAGGAGCGCTGGCTCCTCGACGAGCTGACCCGCCGGATCGGCGCTGGCGAGCGGGTCCTGATCTTCCTCCGCCACAGCCGCACGCGGCTGCCCGAGCGGCTCCTTCGGCTCATCCGGTCGGTCGCCCCCGGTGCCGTCTGGCTCGATACGCCGAAGGTGCCGACCAAGAGGCGGGAGGCCTGGATCGACCGCCAGGTCAACGACGCCGGCGCGCCGGTGCTCCTGGTCAACCCGAACGCGGTGCGCACCGGCCTCAACAACCTGGTCGGCTTCTCGACCGCGATCTGGTACGAGCTCGACTACTCGGCGTTCACCTACCGCCAGGCGATCGGCCGGCTCCACCGCATCGGGCAGACCCGGCCGGTGACGGTCCTCATCCCCTACTACCCGGGGACGGCGCAGCAGCTCGCCTTCGAACTGGTCGCCAAGAAGGTCACCGCCTCGCTCCAGGTCGACGGGCTCGACGTGCGGGCGGCGCTCGAGGCCGCGGGCGCGGGCGACGGCCTCCCCGACGGGCTTGACGCGGCGCTCTCGCTTGGGAAGGCCATGTACCGGGTGCTGGCGAGGGCGGCGTAAGCCGGCGCCACGGTGGCCGTGGGGGACCGCCACGGGGCCAGACCCATCCGTTCTCGCCTCGGCCGAAACGCTCTCCGATGGGCCGCTGGGCCGACCGCCCGCTACTCGTTCTCCCCCTCAGGTGGCCTGACGCCGACGCCGCGCGGTGCTCCCGTTCCCTTCGCAATGGCGAAGCCGGCGATCCCGGACAGGATCGGCAGGCCCGCGTCCGGTTCGATCGTCCGGGTGAGGAGCAGCACGGTCACCACGATCAGAAGGAGTATCGCCACGGTGACCTGACCGTAGGTCGTCCAGAACTCGTTGCGCCGAGCCAGGTGTTCGGCGTAGGCGCCACCGAGAATCGCGCCGACGGCCAGCGCTTCTTTCCGCTTCGAGCCATCCATCAGGAAGTGCCGCAGCTCGTGGATCAGCATGTCGAGCGGGTACGGCTCCGCCTTGCGCCACCGCCAGCGTCGCGCGTAGAGAAGCAGGATGGCGAAGAGAATGATAAGGACCACGATCAGCGCTCCGAGGAGCATCGTGTAGAGCGCGAGCCAGAACAGCGCGCCCTCGGGAAGCCCGAGCGAGCCGGCTTGATCCATGGCATCCCTCCCGCGCCGCTGGCCGGCGCCTATGTGATCCCTCCGGGAGCGAACTCGTGACCGCAGAACCTGCATGCGCGAGCTTCCAGCCGAACTCGCTCCGCGCACCGCGGACAGGGTTTCGTCTCGCTGTCGATCCGTCGAGCCTCTTCCACCTCGCGATCCAAATCGCGGATCAGACGCTCGCGCTTGCGCGCCGCGACGATCAGCCAGGCACCGGCCGCGAATCCGACAAGTGCCAGCAGCCACAGGCAGAAGAAGGCTCCGTCGCTGAGCTTGATTCCTTCGGTGCTCCAGTCCCACACGTTGTCGCCGCTGACGAGGAGCCACCGCTGTCCGAACACCGTCCGGACCCTCACCACCAGAAACAGCGACCACAGGGCCGACGCGACCATCACGACGATCCCTCGCTTCATGCTCACCTCCCGGACTCCACGCGCTTCCCGGCGACCGCCCCGCGCTTCACCCCACGGTCCGGCCGCGACCGCCGAACTCCGTCCTTGTAGTCCCTTCGCGAGAAAGCCTAGCTGACGATCTAGCCGTGCGCACCTCGCCTATGCGCATTTGTCGATACGGCGGGACCGCGAACTCGCTCCATGGGCTCGACGCGGCGCTCGCCCTCGGCAAAGCGATGTACCGGGTGCTGGCGCGGGCGGCGTGAGGGCGGCGGCACGGTCCGGCGCGCGGGCGCCGACCTCTCAGCAAGACGGGAGGAGCGGGTGGAGGTCCGGGCAGGTGCGCTCGCAAGCGAGCGCCTCGGGTGAGGCAGGCACGCCCAGCCCGACACAAGGAGGCCTCGATCCCATGAAGCTCAATCCCAAGGCTCAGAAGGTCGCCACCGAGATCCTCGACGCTCTCAAGGCTGGCGTCATCCCGGCCGTGATGGCGACCACCTTCATCTCCCCGCCGGTCACCGGCTCGCCGATGGCGCGCTGGAGCTGGCGGAACCGCTTGATCGCGGCGCTCCACGGCCATCGCGACGCCCGAGGCTTCCGCCAGTGGGAGGAGGTCGGCCGGCGCGTCAAGCGCGGCGAGCGCGCGTTCTACATCCTTGGCCCCTGCACCGTTACGGCCAAGGAGGACGACGCCGAGCGCGGCATCGAGGCGGGCGACCCGAGGCTCGTCGGCTTCCGCGCGATCCCGGTCTTCGGCTACCGCCAGACCGAGGGCGAGCCCCTCCCCTGGGCCGAGGAGGAGCGGCGGTTCTTCGACTCCCGGCCGCTCGTCGAGGTCGCCCGCTCCTGGGGGCTCGAGCTGCGCATCCAGGACGCCCATGCCGTCGGGCACGGCTCGTTCACACACAAGGGCGAGCGGGCGATCGCCATCTCGGTCGGCACCGACAGCCTCAACACCTGGGCGCACGAGCTGGTCCACGCCGCCGACCACCGGCTCGGCACCATGACGCTCGCGCCCGGCCAGCAGCCCGACAACGAGATCGTCGCCCAGCTCGGTGCTTCGGTCCTCCTCGAATGCCTCGGTCACGTCGTCGCGAGCGAGCGCGGCAAGACCTTCCGCTACGTCGAGCACTACGCGCGCGAGCGCGAGCGCGACCTCTGGACGCTCTGCTCGGAGCTCCTCGATCGGACGTGCGCCTGCGTCGGCCACCTGCTCGAGGAGGCGGCGAAGCTCTCGGCCGCCAACGCTGCCTGACGACCGATCACCGCGGGCTGTCCTCGCCCGGCGGGCTGCGGAAAGCCCGCGGCCGCCGAGGCGGGGTCGGTCCGACCGCGAGGAGGAGCGGGTGGAGGTCCGGCGTGGGCGCTCGCAGGGAGCGAGCGCCGCTCAGCAAGGAGGCAACGCCGATGACCACCGCGTCGCGCCCGTCGCTCGCTCTCGTCCGTCCTGACACGCCGAGACCGCTGGGCGGCGCCCCGGAGCCCGAGCAGCCGCTCGTCCGGCTCCGCCAGCGCGGTCCCCAGGCCCTCACCGACTGCGAGCTGCTCGCGGTGCTCCTGGGCGAGCCCGAGCCGGCCCTCGCGCGCGACCTCCTCGAGCGGTGCGGCGGCCTGGCCGGACTCGCCTCCGAGGATCCCGGCCTGCTGCTCGGCGCCGGCGGGTGCGGGCCGGCCCGCGTCCGCGCGGCGGTCGAGATCGCCACCCGCCTGGCGCACAGCGAGGTGCCGGCGCGCGAGCCGCTCAGCCGGCCCGCCCGAGTCGCGAGGTACATCAGCCTCCGCTACCCCCGCGACCAGGAGGTCATGGGCGCGCTCTTCGTCGACGCCCGGCACCGGCTGGTCTCGGAGCGGGAGTTCTTCCGCGGCACGCTCCACCGGGCGGCCGTCGAGCCCCGGGCGATTCTGCGCGAGGGGCTCCTCCGGAGCGCCGCCGCCGTCATCCTGTTCCACACCCACCCGAGCGGCGACCCCGCGCCGAGTCGAGAGGACCTGCTCTTCACCCGCCGGATGGCCCGCGCCGGCGAGGTCCTCGGCATCCACCTCGTCGATCACTTGGTCGTCGGGTCGGGTGGCCAGTGGGTGTCCCTGCGCGAGCGTGGGGGCTGGTGAGGGCGCCAGGCGTGAAGTCCAGGAGGAGGAGCGGGGCGAGTGGCCGCGCGAGGAGCGGAGCGGCTCCGCTCTCTCGACTGAAGGAGGCTCGGATGGGCATGAACGCGGTGTTTCTCACCGGCACGCTCGGCGCGGATGTCGAGGTCCGCAGGTGCGGGCACGGAGCCGTCGCTCACCTCGCGCTCGCGACGACCTACCCGGTCCGCACCGCGACCGGCAGCGAGCAGCGGCCCACCTGGATCAGGGTCACCGTCTTCGGCGAGCGGGCGGAAGCGCTCGCCGGGTTGGGCATGGGGTCCACGGTCCACGTCCGGGGCCGGCTCCGCCAGGCCACCTTCGAAGGCGCCGGCCTCTGCTTCCAGTACCTGGAGGTGGTCGCCTTCTTCGTCAAGGTTCGGGAGGCCAGGCCGGCCGCCCCCGCCCGGGACCTCGACGTGGACGACGCGATCCCGCTTTAGGCCCAGGCGGGGGCCATCGCCCTCCGGTGGGGCTCCCTCGCGGCGGCGCCCCGGAGGCCAGGGGCCGGAGCTGCGAGCCTGCTTCCCCAGGGCTTGCCCACCTGGCCGCCGGCAGCCGGCACCGGAACGAGGTCACGACCAGGTAGCGGACCTCAACCGAGCCGCTCCGGGCGCCGGTGGCGTTGCGGATCGCCCCGGCCCTCGACCCGGCGGCCCCGCGGCGCGCGGGTCTCGTCCGGGTGGTGATCAAGGTTCGAGCCCTCCGCCGCGCGGTGGTTCGGTCGTGGTGCTGCGGTCGCTGCCGTGGACGGCGCACCTTGGCGGGTCGACGGGGCTGGCCCTCGCCGAGGCGTCACCACGTCCTCGCTGATCCGCGTCCGGTTGACTGCGCGCGCCGGGTGCAATCGGTCTCGCATGGCGCGTCCTTCGTCCGCCGGCGGGCTGAGGGTCGGCGGGTGGTCTGGATCGCGCTCCCGGGCTCGTCGTCCCCGTCGCCCCTGGTCAGGCTAGGCCGGGGGCGGTCCTCCACCAAGTCTCCGGACGTACGTCCTCCGGCCGCTGCGCGGCACCGTGGTGGGTCCCTCTTCCCCCGGCCTTTTCCGCTCCTCCCGTGGCTGACGGAAACGACGACCCCGAAAGGAGCGCGACCATGACGACCACCACTCCGACCCTCACCCTCACCGGCTACCTCGGCCGCGACGTCGAGACCGATCTCACCGCGGCGCGCGACTACACCGTCACCCGCTACGACGCGATCATCGAGGACATGGTGACCGTCGAGGGCACGACCCAGCCCCGCGAATACGCCAAGCTCTCGCTCGCCGTCCACGGCAGCGACCGCAGCACCACCTGGCATCAGCTCCGGGTCTGGAACCTCGACCACCACCCGGACGAGGCCCGCATCCGCGCCGCCAAGAAGGGCCACCGGGTCGAGGTCCAGGGCTACTGGGAGACGCACCGCTACACCGACGCCCGGAGCGGCAGCCAGGAGGAGTTCCGCTACCTGGTCGTGACCTCGTTCCGGTTCCGGCCGGGCCGGCTCCTCACCCTCCGGGCGAGCGCCTGAAGGCGCCCGGGCTCGCGGCTCCGGCCTCCGGCCTCCCCGGCCGGGGGCCGGAGTCGTGAACGCCCCGCCCGCCCGACGCCACCCCTCCCAGCCGACCAGATCGCGCTCCGCGGAATGCCGCCCGGCGGCCGGCCGTCTGCCGCCGGCCGCCGGCGGCCCGAACCTGCTCCAGTTCGCGGAGTCCACCGCCCTCCCTGAAGCCCGAACCGCTCCTCAGCAGCCCGGATGACCGAAGGGCGCGATCCGACAGACACCCGACGCGGAGGAGAACCGAGCAGGAGGGGGAGGAGTGGGGTCGAGGTTGGGGCGCGGAGCGGAGATGACCTCCGCTCTCGGTCTTAAGGAGCTTCTGATGAACATCGTGATTCTCACTGGCAACCTCGGCGCCGACATCGAGGTCAAGGAGTCGCGCGGTACGGAGTACGCGCACTTCAGCGTCGCCACCAACTACCGCGTCCGCGTCGGCGACGCCTACGAGCCGAAGACGCTCTGGACCCGGGTCACCGCCTTCAACGCTCTCGCCAAGTCGCTCCACCGGCTGGGCAAGGGCTCGAAGGTCGCGATCCGCGGCCGGCTCCAGACCCGCACCTTCGAGCGCGACGACGTCCGGTTCACCTACAGCGAGGTCATCGCCGATGAGGTCGAGTTCCAGGTGGTGAAGCCGCGCCAGGACGATTCGGACGCCACGGCGGTCGCCGAGCCTCCGCCGGTCGATCCCGACGACGACGACATCCCGTTCTGAGCGCTCGGCGCCGGGGGCGGCCCGCCACGGGCCGCCCCCGGCGCCTTCATCGTGCCCACAGCCGGGCTCGGAACGACGACGGAAGTGGCGGCTTGCGAGCGCTCCCGAATCTTCGCGCTCCGCGGTCGCGACCCCTGGGGCTCATCAGGGAGCGCGGCGGCTGGTGAGGCATCGCTTCACTGTCAGTGAACCGGAACATCCGGCGGACGGGATGACCCTTCCATCTCCTCTAGGATCGCCTGCCAGTCCGTCTCCGCAGGCGGAGACACGCCGCTCAACTCGTAGATCTCGCGCATCCCCCGGGATAGCGGTAAGAGATGATCTCGAAACAACGTCATGAGCTTCGCAGCCATCACGCGCGACCGCGGACTGGCGTTCCTCCGAGAGAACCCATCGATAAGACCGGGTAGCGTGAGCAGGGAGTAGGACAACAGTTTCTCCAAGTCCGCCATCACTCTGCGAAGCTCCGACTGCTGCTTTGACGGCACTGCTTTGCTCCTCCGCCGACCTCACACGCGCCGACCGCCGCCCTGCTCGTAGGCGGCGGCTGAGAGCGTGAGCGCGAGGCTGTGGGTCTTCTGCCTCACGGTGGGCGTGCCTGCGTCTGCCGGGGACGAACCGGTGCTTCACCCTTGCGTAAGGGTCTCGCCCGACTCTCGTCCCGACGTTGGTCTCCACCGGCCTGACGTACAACCTCCCTCATCACCTCCTCCCACGTCACGTCCGCCGGCAACCGGTCAACGACCCCTCTGGCCTGCTCCCTAACCATCACCCACCCCTTGTCCCGCCAACGCCCGGGCGGCCGCGAGCAGGACGCCGACCGTCCGCTCCGTGTCCAGCGACGGGACCTCCAAGTCCCCGAGCAGGTCCCTGGTCAAGCGCAGGACATCGCCATCCACCCCCACGGCCCGGCCCGCCCGCACCCAGGCCGCCGCGGCGTCGAGTGCCGACCCGAGCTCACCGAGCTCGAGCTCGAGCGCCGCGGCGGCCAGGCCGAAGTAGGTCACCCGCGGCACGCCTCCCCGCTCCCAACGACTGATCAGGCTGAGCTTGATCCCGGTTCGCCTCGCCAGCTCGCGCCCGTCGATGCCCCGGCGCTCGCGAGCGGTCTCGAGCGCCGGTCCGACCCCCTCGAACCGCCTCGCGCGCGCCAGCTCGGGGTCGAACAGTTCTTCGAGCTCGCCCAGCTCCACGTCGAGCGATTCGACGAGCGGCCCCAGCGTCACGAGCGACACCCCGGCGGGCCGCTCCTCCCAGCGGCGGATCAGGTCGACGCGCACCTCCGCCCGCTCGGCCAGCTCCTCGCGCGTCCACCCGCGACGCTCGCGCAGCAACCGCATGGCCAGGCCCAGGTGCTCCCACCGCCGCCGCGCGGCCGCCCAGGGGCTCAAGACCGCCTCGAACTCGCCGAGGTCGAGGTCGAGCACCCACGCCAGCCGGCCCAGGTTCTCGATCCCCGGGGCGCTGAGTCCCTTCTCGTACATTTCCAGGCTCCTGCCTTGGATCCCGGTCTGCTTCGCCACATCCGCCCGCGTGAGGCCCCGCCGCTCGCGCCGCGATCGCAGCAGCGTGCCCAGGGCGGCCGTCACCGCCCGCGGCGGCGTGCGCTCCTGGTCTTCGCCCTGGTCCTCGCTCTCCGGCAGCTCCGGCGCCGCCGCCGCTCCCAGCACGTCGTCGACCTCGCCCAGGGTCAGGCCCAGGCGCCGCGCGAGCCGTGGCAGCCATTGCGGCTGCGGGAGGCGCCTTCCCTCCTCCCAGGCCAGGACCGCCGAAGGGGACACCCCCACGGGCTTCGCCACCCCGGCGACCGTCAGCCGCGCGCGCTGGCGGGCCGCCTGGAAGAGATCGCCGAACCGGTGGAACCGGCGCCGCTCGGGGGCCGGCGGGGAGACCGCGGCGGCGAGATCGCCGAGGTCGAGCCCGATCTCGCCGGCGAGCATCGCCAGCGAGTCCAACCGTGGAACGGTGATCCCCGCCTCCCAGCCCAGGAGGCTATGCAGGCTCTTGCCGGTGGCCTCGGAGACCCGCTCGAGCGACAACCCTCGCCGCTCGCGCGCTCGCCGAAGGATCGCACCCAGCGGACTCGCCGTGCGCGGCTTGCCTTCGTCGTCACCGGCCGCCGTCGTCTCCTGGCCGTCGGCTTCCATCGCTACCCCCCTACCCCGTCCCGTCCCACATCGACTCCAGTTCGGCGCGGCGCTGCAGGGCCTCCGCCACCTGCAGGGTCCCCGCCCGCACGATGTCCGCGGTCAACTCCCTCACCGAATCCCCTCGTACCAGCGGTCGATTCGCTCCGCCTCGTCGGGGTCCATCCAGAGCCCGCCGCGGTCTAGCGGCTGCGGCTCGGGCTGGCCCTCGGTGCGATCGACCTGCTCTTCGGTTTCGCGTTGCGGCTCGGGCAGTCCCGTGGTGTTCTCCCGCTCGATCGGTTCGGACCGCGCGACGGGTCGTCTGCGGCGCGTGCGCCATCTCATCGCCGACCCCTCGACCGGCTCATCGATCCGTCTCCCCGGCGGCCGCCCCGAGCGCCGCGTCCATTTCGCCGGCGATCTCCCTCACCTGCGGCGCCAGCCGCAGGGCGAGCTCCCCGAGCCGATACTCCCAGCGCTCCTCCACGTCCTTGTTGCCGGCGTACTCCAGCCAGTCGGCAAGGAAGTGGAGGTCCTTCGTCGCGGCGTCCACGTTGCACACGATGGGGCGGGGATCGGAGTCCGACTCGAGCTGCGCCTCGTCGTGCACCTCGATCAGGGCTGCGCACAGGTTCACCATGAGCTCCCGGCAGTAGGGGGCGAGTTGGGCCGTGTAGGTGTGGCGCATGCCCTCGTTCGGGTCGAACGCCGGCGGCGGCGCGGGGGCGGGCGGCACTTCGACAGCCTGGCGCCGGCTCACGATTCAATCTCCGGCGCGCTCACCGCGCTTCCTCCTCGCCGCCCGCTGCCAGCCGCTGGCCCAGGACGCGGCCGGCGCGCTCCAGCGCGGTCGGCCCGGCCGCCTCGAGGAGCAGGGCCAGCGCCGCCGGCGAGCGCAGGAGCGTCTCGAGAGCGTCGAGGCCGGGAGCGAGATCCGCAAGGAAGATCCGGACCGCTCCGACCTCGACGCCTTCGCGCTGAACCGGGTAGCCGAACTCCCCGGCCTCGGGATGGACCCGAAATGCCGAGGCGCGGCCGAGCCCCGGCAGCGCCGCCGCGGCGAGCAACGCCAGGTGGCGGGCTGCGAAGCGGCCGAGCGGCGGATCGCCGGCCTCGTCGTCGCCGCACTGGAAGACGCCGAACCCGCGGCCGAGAGGCTCGACCCGCCACGGGCCGCTCAACTCGGCCTCCGCCGCGGTCGGCGGCTCCTCGTAGTCGCCGAGGCGACGGAGCGCCTCCTCCGTGAAGACCCGCAGCGGCCGGCGGCTCCCGGGCGTTTCAGTCTCGGCCGGCCCGGCGTCCCCGGAGCCGCTCGAGCAGGTCAGTTGCCCTGTTGCGCGCGCCGGCTCATCCCTCTGATCGGGCGGCTCCGCTCCCATCATGCCCCTCCCGGTCAAGTCCATCGTCAGGTCGCTCCGGCATGTCCCGGGCGGCCGAAGCCTCCAGCTCCTCCGCGATGTCCCTCAGCTCTCTCGCCTTCCCCTTTGCCAGCTCCGCCAACGCGCCCGAGTCGCGACTCTCGGCGCTCGTTGCCTCGAGAAACTCGGCGATCAAGCTCAGCTCGTGACACGCCGCAAGGAGCTTCCGATCCGTGCCCCCTCGCGCCACGGCGGGCGAGCCCGCGGCCCCCCAACTGCCGTGGTAGGCCACCGCCATCGCCGCGCCGAGCTGGTCGAGCGCCCGCACGAGATCGGGCTCGTCGACCAGCGTGAGCCGGCCCGACTCGCCCTCCGATCCGGGGCGTGGCCACCGGACGAGCCTCCCGCTGTCCACCGCCGTCGTCGTCGGGCTCCGCGCTGGCGTTCCGGCCATCATCGTCTCGGTCCTGCGAGCTGTCGCGCTCTCCATGCTCGATCGTAGGACCGAAATCGCCGAAGGCCCTGTGTAAGCAGGAGGTGCCAGTGACGCTCGCCGAACTTCCCACTTCCGGTAACCCTGCGTCCCGGTGTAGAAGAACACCTCGCCGAACCCGTTCGCCGGCTCGAAGGCGATTCCCCGCGGGAAGACGCGGTGTTGGAACCTGCGCTGGAGGTCCGGATCGAAGGCGCGCCAGGACACGCCGGCGCGGGTGACGAGACGCTGGCCTAGTCGAGCAGTCCTCCGAGATCGCCACAGCCCGGCGCCTCGGCTGTTGCCAGCCGTTCCTCGGCCTCGAGGGCCTCGCGGTCCGAGGCTGAGCGCGGCTCCCACTCGACAGCGGCCCGCCAGGCGATCGACACCGCCCGCGAGCGCCGCGGACGGCTGATCGACGCCGACGTCTACGAGAAGGCCCTGCCCGAGACCGACTACCGCGAACGACTCGCCGAGCTGGAGTCGGGCGAAAGATCGGGTAGGGGGCGGGGCGGTCGGGGCGACTCGGGCACCACGCCGGGCGGGCTCTTCATGGCTCCTCTATCACGCCTCGCCGCGGACCCGTCTGCTGCCGCCATGCGGGCCAGCCTGGTACACGCAGAGTGTGGGTCCGGACGTGAACCGCGTACTCTGAGTGAACTACGGCGACGAGCAACAGGTCGAGGGGGAAGGCGCTCCCACATGAACATCTCCTCCTGTCGCCCGGCGACTCTGCCAGGTCATCGGCACGTGGAGATTGAGGCCTCGCTCCTCGTCGCGACGCAGGCGCCGAGCGCACCGTCGGTGACCTGTTCGATTCCTGACGGCTTCCGGGCTTGCGCACCATCCACGAGCCTTGGTATTGTCGCAACGACACGACTCAGTTTACCACGGGAGACAGAATGGCTCCGCCAAGTGCGCACCCCTCGTTGGACAGCCTCGTACTGCGCGACCAGGGCGAGATCCCGCTCTCGGTCGTCGACGAGGAGGAGCTGGCACACCTCCACGCCCTCTGCCCCGAGTGCCGGCGCCGGTGGCCGGCGGTGGCCGATCTTCTGAGCCAGCGCGCCACGACGGAGGGGGCCGCCGCGGCGAGCAAGGCTCGGCTCCAGAGCCGCGCGCTCCAGGCCCGCCTCGAGGCCGACCGGCGGATCGCCGAGCGCGAGGTCGAGAAGCTCCTCAACCTCGACCGGGGCGAGCGGGCGGAGGCGGTGAAGCGGGCCTGGAAGCGTTATCGCACACCGGCGTTCGTCGAGCGGATGGTCGAGGAGGCTCGCGTGTGGGTGCGCCACGACTGCGAGGAGGCGCTCGCGCTCCTGGCGATCGCCGAGCAGCAGGTCCCGAAGATCCGGCGCGAACTTTACGGCGACGATCTGATCCGCCGCGCGGCCCTCCGGGTGCGCGCGCACCAGGCCAACACCCACCGCGTCCAGGGCGACCTGGCGGCCGCCGACGTGCGGTTCGGGGAGGTCCACGAACGCCTCGCGCGCGAGCCCCTCGACGACGACACGCTGCTGGCCGAGCTGGCGAGCCTCGAGGCCTCGCTGCGCGGCGACCAGCGGCGGCTCGAGGAGGCCGGCGCCCTGCTCGAACGGGCGACGGTGCTCTACCGGGACCTTGGCGACGGTAAAGGGCTCGCGAAGGTCCAGATCAAGCGCGGGATCATGCTCTATGTCGCCGGCCAGCCGGCCGCCGCCGTGCCCTTTCAGGAGGCCGCCGCTGCGGTCCTCGACGCTGAGGCCGAGCCGCAGATGGCCTTCCACGCCCGCCACAACCTGCTGCTCTGTCTCTGCGAGATGGGGGAGGCCGAGGCCGCCCGAGCGCTCCTCGAACCGTGCCGTGCCCTGGCGCTCCGGCTCGACAACCCCACGACCTCGAACCAACTGACGTGGGCCGAGGGCAAGGTGGCGGCCGCGCTCGGCGAGGACGAGCTCGCGCTCGCCCTCCTGCGGACGGCGCACGACGGCTATGCGGAGCGCGGGCAGGAGTACGACGTCGCGATGGTGTGCCTCGATCTGGCGGAGGTCCGCCTCCGCCGCGGCGAGACCGCCGAGGTCAAGCGCCTGGCCGAGCGGATGGTTCCGGCCTTCGCGGTTCGCGGCGTGGACCGCGAGGCCGCCCGGGCGGTCGGGATGTTCGCGAGGGCCGCCGGCGCCGAGGCCGTCACGCTCGAGCTGATCGCCCGCACGCGGCGGGCGCTGCTCCGGGCCGGCGGCCGGACCGTTCGCTCCCTGCGCTGAATCCGGCCCCGCCGACCTGGCGTTTCCGCCGAGGCACCGACCCCGGCCGAGCAGCGATCCGGCCGTCTGCCTCGTCTTCCTTGCGCGAAGTGGTAAGCGGCGCTCGAACGCCTACGCCGGGTTTCGAGCGCCCGCCGGGAACCAACATCACTTCCGGAACGTCACGCCCACCGAACTTATCATCCGGAATGTCCCTTTCCGCTTCCCCCGGCAATACTCCCAAGTGTAGAAGAGGGGCGCTTGCGGCCCGTCGGCCGCGACGGCAGCCCCCCGGAAGGAGGGACCCATGTCACGTCGCCTGCGCATCGCTCTCGTCCTCGCTCTCGCGGTGGGCCTCGCGCCGCCCCAGAGCGCCACGGCCGCACCGTCCGACCATCATCGAGCCGGAGTCTCGGCGGTCGCACAACAGCTTGTCGCGCGCCTGTGGGAGCCGCTCATGCGGCTGCTCGGCGCGGCCGACGCTGCGGTCGGCCCCTCATCCGATCCCAACGGCCTCGCCGGCTCGGACCAGGGCGCGGCGCCGCCTGGCGGCTCCGAGACGACGAACGCTGGCGAAGCCGAAGGTGACGTCGGGCCGTCCTCTGACCCGGACGGCTAGGCTCCGGACTCGTATGCCCGGCCGGCGGGACCCGCCGGCCGGCCGATGGCACGCGCGATAGCGGCATGCTCAGGTGCGCTGACGCGGGAGGGGCGCCGTGCGCATGGATTCACCGATCTGCCGCCGAGTGTCTCGTGCGGCCGGGCACGAGACACCTCGGAAGCGAGAGGAGGCGTGCGCCCACGCGCGTACATGTTCGACGAGCACCACGACCTCGAGCTGATCAGCGCTGCCGCCGCCGGAGAGGTGCCGGAGCGCGAGCTTCGCCGGCGCCGCCGCCGGCACCGCGAAGCCCTCTGCCGAGAGTGCGGCCACCGGACGCGCTTTCTCGCCCTCCATCTGCTCGATCGACTGACCATCCGGCCCGAGACCCGGGGCCGCTGCTACAACGCGGTGGGCGAGGGATCGCTCGACCTCGCGCAGGCGTTCGCCGCCGACGGTCCCGAGGTCGCAAGGGATCTCGCCGCCCTGCGTTCGCTGTCGAGCGAGCCCAGGAAGCGCCGCATCCAGCGGTCGAGCGACCCCGGGCGCTACCGAAGCCCGCTCCTCGCCGAGGCGATGATCGAGGAGGCGCGGGGCCGCGTCCGCCACGACGCCCGCGACTCGCTCGGCTGGCTCGGGGCCGCGAGCGCGGTCGTGCTGCGCGCGGAACGCGAGGTCGACAGCGCCGCCGGCTACGCTCCCCTCCGCGACCTGCGCCTGAGGATTCGCGGCCACGAGGCCAACGCTCACCGCGTGCTCGGCGAACTCCGCGAGGCCGAGGAGATCTTCGCCGAGGTACGCCAGCGGATCGCGGCGTGCGGGGCGCCGGCCATCGCCGTGTCGGCGGAGCTGGCGAGCCTCGAGGCCTCGCTGCGGAGCGATCAGCGCCGCGTGCTGGAAGCCGAGGCGCTCCTCGAACGCGCCGCGCGCTTCTATCGGTGGGCCGCCGACGGCGCGGGCCTCGCCAAGGTCATGGTCAAACGGGGAAACCTCTTCTACATCGGGGGCGAGGCCGAGCGTGCCCTCGCCTGCCACGATGCGGCGCTCGCCGCCGTGGACCCAGAGGCCGAGCCGCAACTGGCGTTCAACGCCCTCCACAATCTCGCGCTCGCGCTCTGCGCGTGCGGCCGGCACGAGGACGCGCACGCCTGGCTCGAGGAGGCCAAGGGCTTGAGCGCCCGCCTGGGCGACCCGACGAACCGCGACCTCCTCGCCTGGGCCGAGGGCAAGGTCGCCGCCGGCCTCGGCCGCGACGACGAGGCGATCGAGCGCCTGTGCGCGGTGCATCAGGCCTATGCCGCACGTGGACTCGAGTACGACTCGGCCATGGTGTGTCTCGATCTCGCCGAGGTGCACTTCGGCCGCGGCGAGACCGCCGAGGTCAAGGCGCTGGCCGAGCGCATGGTGCGGGCGTTCGCCGACCGTGGCGTGGACTCGGAAGCCGCCCGGGCGGTCGGCATGTTCGCCCGGGCGGCGGTGGCCGAGGCGCTGACCGTCGAGATCATCGCCCGGACACGTTCGGTGCTCCTGCGCGACGCCGCTCGGCCTGACGTCCATCGGTGAAGGCCCGACCCGCTCAGGCAGACCCGCTCTCGGCCTGAGCCGAAACCGTTGCAGCCCGGGAGACGCTCGGGTGGCTCCCGCCGCGCGGGCCGTCCTCGCCCGCGCCGAGGCCCAGGTCCACGGCGGCTCCGGGCACGCCCCGCTGCGCGACCTGCGTCTGCGGATTCGGGCTCACGAGGCCAACGCCCTGCGTCTTCGGGGACTTGCCCGCCGCTTTCGCGGCTTCGCCCGACGCGGCGAAAGATGACCAGCTTGACAGGCGACGTTTATTCCGGAGAACATTGAACTTGTCTCGCGGCAGAACCTGGAGCGGTGGGGCGCAGCGGGCTCCTCCGGAGCCGTTGTGTTCGGGAGGTCTTTCGGCATGGCACGCTTCGACAACCTCGGCCAGGCGATCGTCACGCTGCGGATGGAGAGGCAGTGGACCCAGTCCGACCTCGCCCTGCGGGCGGAGCTCACCCCCGCCATGCTCAGCACCTACGAGCGCGGGATCCGAATGCCCTCGCTCAACAGCCTCGGCAGGATCCTCGACGCCCTGGGCACGGCTCCGGGCGAGCTGGAGAAGCACCTCGACCGCCTCAACGATCGCGAGACGCCGCCCGAGGAGCTCGCTCCCGGGGGGCTGCAGGGCATCGACCTGTACCGGTTTCTCGACGACCCCACGCTGCCGCCCGAGCTCGCACCCGCCTTCCGAGAGATCGTGGCCGGCTTCCAGACCGTCGCCCGCCAGCTACTTCGGACCGTCCGCAAGGATCGCGCTCGGCGCGGCTAGCACCTCGGGTGGCCGCCCCACCTGCGCGCGGGACGCTCCGCCGCGCGGCGCCCACTCCCCTCTGCGGGTGGAAGTGCTTCCAGATCGACCCCGCTGAGGAAGGCGTGGACCAGGTACCAGCCGTCCCCCGGATGGAACTGGCAGAACTCGTCGACCAGCGTTTCCGCGGCTCCCGCTAGCCCCTCGCCGCGGCTGATGACCGGGCGATAGCGATGGTGTCGCCCCGGTGTTCGGTCGATCTCGACGTACCCGCGCGCCGAGAGCGTCTTCAGGAGGCTGTGGACCGAGTTCACGGCTCGGGCACTCCGAGCCGGATACCGCCGCGCAGTGCCTTCCCGAACCATCCGAAGCGTGCACGGCTTCTCCGAGGACCAAAGGACCTCCATGACCTCCCGCTCCGCCGGCGGGAGAACCGGCAGCCTCCGCCGGGCATGCTGCGAACTGCCGAGCACCGCTTCGTTCACTCGACTATCCCATCCCCGGCTTCTTCTGCTTGGCCGGACGACCCTCGCCCACTGGCGCTGCCGTCCTGACGCCCGCCTAGTCCTAGTCTACAGTGATATGGTCCTCGTCTACTTGAGTAACGAGACCCGCGGCGCACGAGGCCGATGCAGCGGCGATCACGACCCCTCAGCGAGCAGGCGCGAGTCGTCCCGTACTCGCGGTTCCGGCTTCGGCTCGAGCGCACGGCCGAGCCCGACTACGACCAGCCACCCCCGTGTCGCCAGATCGGGGATGCGGCGCGCCTCGCCCACCGCGTCGTCGCCGGCGAGCCGCACGAGGTGCTCGGCGCGCTGCTGCTCGACGTTCAGCAACGCGCCATCGGGCACGTCGTCGCCTACCGCGGATCGCTCGACCGCGCGCACTGCATGCCGGCCGGCATCTTCGGACCGGCGCTGCTGGCCAACGCAGCGCAGGTCATCCTGTTCCACAACCATCCCTCAGGCTTGCCGCTGCCCAGCGAGAAGGACATCCGGGCCACCGAGCGAATGGCCCAGGCCGGTGCGATCCTCGGCATCCCGCTGCTCGATCACCTCATCCTCGGCGAGGCGCCGGCGTTCACCTCTCTCGCAGCGCTCGGCCACATCGACGACCACAGCGGCCTCGCGGCCTCCCTCGCCGCGCAACCGGTGTGGGACCAGCGCCGGATCGTCAAGCCGAAGTACCGGGATCCCGACACCGGTCAGACCTGGGCCGGCCGCGGGTTGATGGCCACGTGGCTCCGGCGACGGATCGAGGCGGGCGCCCGAATCGAAGACTTCTGGATCGAGGACGAAGCCTGACCGATGGGATGCACCAGGCGGTACACATAATGGGACAAGGAATAATATAAAAGTCCCACGTCGTGTGCCCGGAATAGTCAGATATACTTTCCTGGCCGCCATTCAGTTACTTCCCGGCCCCCATTCGGTGTAATCCGCGTGTCCAACTCCTGACCGCTCTGGGCGGTCCTCCCGCCCCCATGCCTTCGAGAGAGGTGCGCCCCGGGACGAACACCTGTCGTGCCACGCCGGGAGGTGATCGCCCCCCTATAGCGCTCCACGCCATCGGAAATACTCGGATATAGCCTCCCGCGCCAATGCGCAGGGACGTTCAACGTCCCCTGCTCGCCACGCAGGGCTTTCCGGGTGAACGGCGAGCGGCGCAGCGCCCGCCAAGGCTCGGATCCTCCGCTGCGATCGGACGCGGTGCCGGCCCTTTCCACTCGCTCTATCTAAATCCAACACCGCTCCCGACGGGACAGGCCCCCTCGTTCCTGCGATGGGCCCGCGGCGGCGTCTTGGGCGTCGTCGCGGCTGCCTCGCCCAGCGGGCAGCAAGCCAAGAGAGCGGATCGCGGGGTGCGGTGCGAGGCCGGGCCGCGGTGCGTCCGGCCCGGCTGACTCAACGACCGACGGAGGCCACGCGATGACCGTCTACCGCCGCAACTACCTCAAGCTCCTGCGTCTCGTGCCGGACCTCGATCAACTCCGCACTGGCAGCTTCCTACGGCTGGAGGCCCCCGGTTTCATGCCCCTGACCGTCGATGTCCTCCACCGTCAGGGCCACCGCCTCCTGCTTGCGCTCGCCCACCACTTCGAGGCCCAGGGCGACCTCGTGCCCGATCCGGACATGGAGCTGCGAGCCGACCTCGAGGCGCGCACCGTCGAGGCTCTCACCTACCAGGACGCGCGGCGGTTCGATCGGGTCAACGCGCGACCGGGGCGCGTACTGGTGGACCTCCAGCGCTCCCTCAACGACTTCCTCTCCCTGTGGCTCTCGAACCTTCACGCGCAGGGGCACAGGGTCACCGAGCGCCGTTGACGCCCCGCCGCTCGGCGCGCGGGGGCCGGCGCCGGGCGCATCAAGACGACGGCGGCCGGCTCCTCGCCCCGGAGCCGGCCGCTACCTCTCCCCCGTCAGGCCCCGCCGTCCCGCGGGGGCCATCAATCAACCTCGGTCCCTCTCTCCGCCGTTCGCCACCAGGGTCGCTCCTCGCCGTCGGCCGTTGCTCCGCCACCGCGACCGCGCGACGGAGCAGCTCGCGGCAGAACGCCCGGTCCAGCCGCCGGCGCCTCCCCGCCTCCTCGAGCATCTTGACCGCGGCGAGGGTCTCCTGGTGCACCGGCTGCCCCTCGAGAAGCGCCAGGGTCTCGGCCGCCAGGGCCGCCACCTCGTCCCACCTGAATCGCTCCGCGAGCGCCACGGCGAGATCAAGGGTCACCAGCGCCGTATCCGCGAGGTATCCGTGCCGAGTGAAGACCGCTCGCGCCTCCCCCAGGTGCTCCGCGGCCTCCGCCGCGGCTCCTCGCCCGAGAGAGATCAACCCCTGCGCCCACTGCCGCCGCGCGACGACGCCCGGCTTCGCGAACTGCTCGTAGAGGCCCCAGGAGCGCTGGAGAAGCTGCGCCGCCTCCTCGATACGCTCCGCCCGCGCGAGCCCGGCGATCAGCGAGTGTCGGCTGCAGAGCCGAAGCCACTGATCGTCGATCGAGGCCCCAAGGTACTCCGCACGCTCGAGCACCTCGATCGCTCGCTCGGGTTGGTTCATCAGCTCGTAGGTCGACGCCTGCTTTACCATCACCCGCACGAGGTCCTCCATCCGTCCCCCCTCCTCGTGCGCGGCGATCACCTCGGCCGAACGCGCGAGCGCACCTTCGTAGTCGCCGGCGTCGCGACGAAGGGAGATCTCCAGTTCCGCGACTTGGAGCGCCTCGAGAGATGTGCCGTTACCCTCGCTGAGCCACCGCCGCGCTTGCCCGAAGGCCTCCACCGCCCTGCGCAGGTCACCGCCCACGCGCAACGCGTTGCCGTGAACGGCCCAGGCGTAGGCACGAAGATCTGCCACCCGGCCCACACCGTAGAAGTCGTCCGGCAGCCGCTCGGCAATCAGCTTCCCGATTCCCGCCAGCTCACCCGCTCGCACGGGATCGGAGTGCACCAGCTCGCGCGACCGCTCGAGCGCAAGCGCGGCGAGCGAGAACGTCGGTTCGGCGAGTGCCGCGACGGCCGCCTCGCGCTCCTCTCGCCCGACTGCGAGCAGCCCCGCGAGCTGGCCCGGTGCCCGCCGGCGCTCGGTCTCGATCTGACGCGTCATCCTCGCGATCTCGTGATGGAGTTCGTCGAAGCTCAGGCCGTATGGGTTGTCGCCCACGAGGGGCCGGTCCATGTGGACCAGGAACTCCCGGAGATCCAGCACCGGGACCTCGGCCTCGCTCCCGTCAGGCCTCGCGATCAGGACGGTCTCCTCGCCCGTCACCACGAACTCCGTGCCGAGCGTTGCGCGAACGCTTCCACCATCCCTCCAGCAACTCATGGGCGTACCTACCTCCTTGAGACAATAAAGACGGCCACAATACTGCCATGTTCGGACGAGCCTGCCAAGGGCTTCCGCGAACACGACGCTCAAGGAACGCACCTGTGCACTCTTTTAGACACCTCATCCTCCGCGTTAGACACCGCATCCGACCGGGGCGGTTCCCCGGCGCCGCCCCCTCCGGGGCTCCGCCGGGGAACATCCCCACCCGCTCAGCCGTCAGGGTCGAGACTCGCTCCCTTGTCGGTCCCGTCGTCCCCTTCCAGTGGCGGCGCCGGCGGCGGGGCCACCGGTCTCTTCGGCTCGGACTTCGCATAGGCGCTTACGGCTGCCGAGTGCGGACCGTCCAGCCCGAACAGACCTCGAATACCCGACCATACGCGCTCCCAGGCCGTCGCTTCCGCCCGGTCCACCTCCCCCACCGTTGTCGCCGCCGCCGCCGCTGCGCCGCCGCACACGAGCAGTAGCACCGCGAGCGCGGCGACCGCGCCTCGCTTCCTCAACGTCAACATCACAGCCTCCCTTCGGCACGGGGGCGCTTCCCCTCGGTCACCATGACCGCCAGTGCCCCGCACCTTCCCTGTGCTCCTGGAGATACCTGCCGGTCCGGCCTGGGTTGCAGGCGCGTCCCGGCACGGACCCATAGCTCCTCCGAATGGCGGTATCCTTACACGCGATGGAACCTCTCACGGCGAGCCAGTTCCAGGTAATGCTGGTCGCGTGGGACCTCGCCGCGCAGCTCGGCGCGTTCCGCGCCTGGGACGTGACGCACCTCGCCGGCGAGCGCTACGGCTACCGCGGTCACCCGGCGATTCAGCGCCTGCTCAAGCTCCTCGTCGACAAGGGCTACCTCAGCTACGACTTGGACGCCGGCGAGCGCGGTGGCCGATACCGCGTGCAGGTCGACGCCGAGACGGCCACGCGCCTCTACGTCGACCACCTCATCGAGAGCCTGGGCGATGACCCCCGCATCCTCGACATCGCCCTCGCCCGTCTCCACGAGCGGATTGACTCCTCCACCCGCGCCGCGACGGCCGTTTGACCTTCACGCAACGCTGTTCTATCCTCGACCGGTAACCGTGCAGCAGCCACTGACGCCCACGCAATGGGCGGTCATGCAAACCGTCTGGGAGTTGGCGGCGGCCGCGCCGGCCGCCGCAGGGAAGGCGCGTGTCCGCAAGCTGCGCGGCCAGGGAGACGATCAGCCCCACTTCGAGACCTGGGACGTCGTCAACGCACTCGCCCGCCAGGCCGACGCTCCCCCGCACTACAAGACCATCGCCACTTGCCTCGACGCGCTCGTCGAGAAGGGCTACCTCCTCCGCGACGCCGGCCCCGGCGGCCACGGCGGCCGCCATGTCTTTCGGCTCGCCATCTCTAAGCGCGAGGCGGCGCCGGCCTACGTCGACCGCGTTCTCGACCAGCTCGGCGACGACCCCGAGTTGCTCGAGCTCGCCGAACAACGGGCTCGGAGCCGGCGAAGTCGACCCCGCACACCTGCCGCTCGACGCTGAGCTGGCGAGCGCCTGGCTGTACTGGGTGCCACCTTCAGCCTACTGTCCGTTCGGCGTCGTCCTTTACAGCGTCCATTGCCTGGACGCGCGCTCGTCGCCACTGCTCGAGGTCCCACGCCGGATGCCGATGGACGCCCAGCCTCGCGGCGAGGGCATCCTCGAACTCGTCCACCGGGTCCGGGTACAACACCGCGAGCACAGCGCACAGCTCGTCGACGACCCGCGGGTCTACTCCTCCGTGCTCGGTGACCGGATCGACGAGGGAGGGCCTGACCAGGTGGAGCCTCGGGCGACTGCGAGTTTCGGGGGAGGACCGTTCCGCTCGTCCCAGTTCTCGGCTGAGGCGCATGATCACAGACATTCTACGCTCGCGAAATAGATTGAGGCAAACCGACACTTCCGGGTAGGGAGGGCTGTCATGATGCCTGCTCCCACCGCTCTGTCTCGCCTGCTGGCCGCGGCGGCGGTCGCCACGCTCGCGGCGGTCCCGGCGCTTGCCCAGACCCCGGTCCTCAGCGAGATCCGCACCGACCAACCCGCCACCGACAACGACGAGTACTTCGAGCTCGCCGGCAACCCCGGCGCTTCCCTCTCCGGACTGACCTACCTCGTCATTGGCGACAGCGCTGGCGGCGCCAGCGGCGTGATCGAGGAGGTCACCGACCTCACCGGAAGCATCATCCCCCCGAGCGGCTTCTTCGTTGCGGCCGAGGCGACGTTCAGCCTCGGCGCGGCTGACCTCACGACCGACCTCAACTTCGAGAACAGCGACAACGTCACCCACCTCCTCGTGGCCGGGTTCAGCGGCGCCAACGGGCAGGACCTCGACACCAACGACGACGGCGTCCTCGACCTGACGCCCTGGAGCCAGATCGTCGATCTCGTCGCCATCATCGTCGAGGAGAATCCGCCGACCTCGACCGAGTACCACTACGGCCCGCCGGTGGTCGGGCCCGATGGGTTCTCGGCCCCAGGCCACGTCTCCCGCTGCTCCGCGGCCTGGACGGTGAGTCGCTTCCCCCTCGGGCTCGACGACACGCCGGGGGCAGCGAACACGTGCTGCCTGACGGCGGAGTGCTACTACGCCACGGTGGACGACACGAGTCCCGGGAGCCTGCGCCAGACGCTCCACGCGGTGATCGACGACCACGACCGCACGCCGTACTCCTCCGACAACTCCTGGGAGATTCTCGAGCTGGCCGACGAAGATCCGAACGACCCGACGCGGATCCTCGACCTCTACAAGAACGCGTCCTTTCTCAAGGTGGACACCGCGCAGCCGTACCAGCGAGAGCACACCTGGCCGCAGTCGTTCGGCTTTCCTACCGATAGCGGCACCGCCACCTACCCGCGCTCGGACTACCACGCGATCCTCCTGGCCGACGGTGGTTACAACGCTTCGCGCCAGAACCTCCCCTACGACACCTGCAGCCCGGCCTGCGCGGAGCAGCCGACCGAGTTCAACAACGGCCAGGGAGGAAGCGGGGGGCCGTATCCCGGGGATTCCAACTGGCGGACGGGCGTCGGCACCGCCGGCACCTGGGAGGTCTGGACCGGCGCTCTCGGGGGACGGCGCGGCGATGCGGCGCGGGCTCTCTTCTACATGGACGTCCGCTACGACGGCAGCGACCACGTCGACGGGACCCCGGAGCCGGACCTCATCCTGGTCAGTGATCGCGGGCTCTTGAACTCCGATCCGGCCAATCCGCAGGACCCAGCCTACATGGGCATCCTCTCGACCCTGCTCGAGTGGCACCACCAGGACCCGGTGGACGACCTCGAGCGCGACCGCAACGAGGTGGTCGCCTTCTTCCAGAAGAACCGGAACCCGTTCATCGACCACCCGGAGTGGGCGGACTGCCTGTTCAGCGCGTTCTGCCCGATCTTCGCCGACGGGTTCGAGAGTGGCAACACCTCTCGCTGGTCGACGACCGTCCCCTAACCTCCACCCAGGGAGACGGCCACCTATCGCCAAGATTCGAAGCGTGCACCGAAGCGGTCAACGGCTCTGCCCTTACCGAGCTGATGGACGCCGCCAAGCTACCTTTGGCCGCCGGAAGCCCTGCTCGGCAGGTGGTAGTGGATGCGGGGGATATGCGGCCGGCTGGGCTTGAGGGCCAGGCCGGACTGGTCGTCGGCCTCCTGGACCCGGGCCTCGGGATAGACGGTGAGAATCGAGCGCAGCTTCTGGAGCACCTGGAGCCGGAAGACCGGCACCCGTGGCGTCTGCGAGCCGCACTGGAGGTGGAGATCCCTCCAGGGCACGGTGATCGGCTTGGAGAGCGCGTGCAGCCGATAGGTGAGCCACACGTAGAGGTCCATGGCGAGCGGGGCCTGGAGCGCTCCCAGGGCGCGCAGGTTCACGGGAATGCGATGCTCCAGGATCTCCTCGAAGAAGCGCTCGGAGAGAATTAGCCTTGCGCTCCAGGGCGTGGACCGCGAGCGGCGCGCAGCGGGCACCTCGCAGTCGAGCAGCGGGCGTGAGTCGGTGCTCGGCCGGCGCGGCTCCCACCACAGCTCGGAGTCGTCGGTGACGACGAAGCCCTTGCCGCGCGTGTAGTGGAGGTTCCGGCCGCGCTGGATCTTGTAGAACTGGAACGTCGTGGCCATTAGCCGCGCGAGCTGGTTCTGGAAGCGGCCCAGGGGGCCGTGGGCTCCGCCGTGGGGAGAGACTCCGACCTGACTCATGAAGGCGCTCAGGCTGCTGCCGAGATCGAGGTGGCGGCAGCGCGTGCGCACCGCCTCGGTGGTGATCCAGGCGAGGAGGAGCCGGGGGTAGCGGCCGTAGGGCAGTCCGATGTCGGGGAGCGCCTGGATGTGGAGCACGTAAGGGCCGTTGTGTCGCGTGAAGCGCGAGTCGGGAATCTGCCGGTAGGGCAGGTTCGTCAGGGCGGTCAGGCGGGTGAGGAACCCGAGCGCGCCGGCGCTTCGAGCGTCCTCCAACTGGGCGTCGTTGACGAACCGCCGCAGGGCCTTCGTGATCTGGACGGGCCCGCGATCCTCAGCGCGGTCGTCCGGCTGCGTCACTGCGGCGTGGCGCCCGTCCGGTGCTGGGTCGCGGTTCACCCGGCTGCCTCCACCGCCACCTGCCGCTCGCTCTCCTCCAGCACCGCTGTCGAGAGATCGGAGAGCGGGAGCACTACACCGTCGCGGACTACCTGAACCGTGACCAGGGTCCGGCCACAATCGGAGCAGGTTGTGGCCGCCGGCGGCGGCGACCTCGAGCGCCCGCTTGGCGACCTCCTGGCCGCGCACCTCGGCGAGGTCGGGCACCGATCCGAGCGCGGCGGCGCCGGGCGGCGGATCGGCCCAGGCGTCGGCGGCCCAGGCGTCGCTGGGCGTGGGCGGCAGCGGCGATTCGCCGGTCAGGTGGCCGATCGCCTCGGCGAGGCTGGCGACGCCGGCCACCCGCGGCCCGCCGAGC